>VGEJ01000379.1 GCA_016869335.1 Alphaproteobacteria bacterium
CGAAGACGATGATCGGCAGCACCACGACCGGCATGATCAGGGCGACGAGGCCGGCGAGCTTGGGGCTCGTCACCACCAGGAGGACGGCCCCGCCGATGAGGAGGAGGAGGTTGCGCAGCGCCACCGAGGCGCTCGAGCCGACGATGGCCTGGATGAGCGCGGCGTCGGCGGTGAGGCGCGAAAGAATCTCGCCGGTACGGGTGACCTCGAAGAAGCTCGGGCTGAGTTCGAGCAAGTGGTTGTAGACCGCGCGGCGGACATCGGCGATGACCCGCTCGCCGAGGCGGTTGACCAAGAGCGAGCGGCCGTAGGTGGCGGCGGCCAGGACGATGACGACGCCGAACAAGCCGAGGAAATACTGGTCGAGGTAGGCCGCGTTCTGGCCGGAAAAGCCGAGGTCGACCACCCGGCGGAGCGCCTGGCCGATCGCCAGCGTTGCCCCGGCCGCGATCACGAGCGCGAGCAGAGCACCGGCGACCTGGAGGCGATAGCGCCGGACGAACGGCCACAGCCGGCGCAACTGGCCGACGCGCCGGCTCGGCGACCGATCCGTTGCGGTCGGGGTCCCCGCAGGTGCCGGTTGTCTCATGGGCAGGGTGCGCCGGCGGCGCAGAGAGGAACGGAGGGCATCGAACCGGCCATGGTTAGCCCGCCGCCCCGGCGACCGCAAGCCGTTGGGCAGTGTCTCCGGTTGAGTTCCGCTTGAGGCGCCCTATTGTGGGGGCGCCGATCCCGCCCTGGGAAGCGGAGTCGGGGAAGCCATGAAGTTATCGACAGTCCGCGACTAACCCAAGCCCGAATGACCGTATCGCAATCCACCGCTGACCTCCTGCGTCACCTCGCGAGCCGGCCGGGCCACGACGAGGTGAAGGCCGATTTCCGGCAGCTGCTCGTCGAGGAATTCGGGGTCGAACTCGACGCGCTCAAATTCGAGCACTGGGTGCCTGAGGTGCGCGGGCGTCTCGACGGCCTGATCGGTCGCACGATCTTCGAGGCCAAGCGCGACCTCGACCGCGAGTGGCCGGATGTCGAGCACCGGATGCCCGCCTACCTCGCGGACCGCGAGCGTGAGGAGAATCAGCATTTCGTCGGCATCGCGTCCGACGGTCACAGGTGGGCGGTCTTCGAGCTGAACGCCGGCAAGCTCGTCGTCGTTAAACGCGCTGTTCTCGACCCCGAACGGCCCGACGAGTTCCTCGCGTGGCTCGACGGCGCGTTGGCGCTCAAATCCTCGCTTCCGCCCGATCCGCTGACCGTCCGTGCCGAACTGGGCCACGATTCCGTCGCGTTTCATCTCGTGAATGGGCGGCTGCGGGGGCTATGGGAAAGGCTCAAGCTTCATCGCGACGTGTCGTTGAAACGGCGACTCTGGGCAGACCTGTTGAAGCTCGTCTACGGACGCGAGGTGGAATGCGACGGCTTGTGGTTTCAGCACACGTTCGTCGTCATCGTCGCAAAATGCATCGCCCTCGCGGTCATGCGGCTGCGCGAGGACGATCCGAAACGTCTACTCTCGGGCGACGCCTTCGCGTCGGCGGGAATCCATGGCGCGGTCGAGAGCGACTTCTTCGACTGGGTGGTTGTTGACCCCGAAGGCGAAGATCTGGTGCGCCGCGTCATGGCCCACGTCCGTCGCTTCCGGCTGGCCGAAGTCGAAAGTGACGTGCTGAAGGTCATTTACGAGTCCTTGATCGACCGCGAGCAACGGAATCGACTCGGCGAGTACTACACGCCCGATTGGCTGGCGGCGAAGATGGTGAGGCGCACGGTCGACCGGCCGCTGGAACAGCGGGTGCTCGATCCCGCCTGCGGTTCCGGCACCTTCCTGTTCCACGCCGTCCGCCGTTTCCTCGCCGAGGCCGAAAGCGGCGATATGGACCCAGCGATGAGCGCGGCCGAGGTCTGTGCGCACGTGGCGGGCACGGACATCCACCCGGTCGCGGTCATCATCGCCCGCGTGACCTATCTGCTGGCGCTCGCGCCGGCGCTGTCGCGGCGGTCGGGGGCGCTCTCCATCCCGGTTTATCTCGGCGACGCGATGCAGCTCTCGATTTCCCAGATATTGGCGGGCAAGGAACTGACGATTCGCGTACCGCCGCCGCCGGCGGGCGAGGGCAGAAGCGGCGAGATCGATGTGAACGGTCGCGAGCAACTGGATTTCCCGGAGACATTCTGTCGCGATCCCGCCCTGTTCGACAAAGCCGTCGAGCGCATGCGTACGGGATCGCAGGCGGACATGACACGCGCGCAGATCGAGGCGGCGCTCCATCGTATCGTCGAGCAGCACTATCGTGCCGATGTGACGCGGGAGCAGCAACATGCCATATAAGACCTGGGCAAGACCTATCTGACGTTCGACCGGCTGCGGCGCGAAGGGCGCGATACCGTCTGGGCTTATGTGGCGCGCAACCTCTCGCGCCCGCTCGCCTACTCGGCGGCGGGCGGCTGGGCGCACGTCATCGTCGGCAATCCGCCCTGGCT
>VGEJ01000380.1 GCA_016869335.1 Alphaproteobacteria bacterium
CGAGCCGGGGCACCGCGTCGACGGCCCGAGCGCATAGAGGCTCGCGTGCGCGCTGCCGTGCGGCGCGATGCCCGGATGGCCCTCGGCCAGCGTCGCGCCGGAAATGGCGAAGCGGTCGAGGCAGAGGAGCGTGCCATCCGGCCGGGCGATACGGGTCTCGGCGTGGAGCCGGCCGTGCGGCCGGCCCGCTCCCGTCGGGTCGTGGCCGAGAAAGGCCTCGCCGAGGATCACGTGCGCATCGACCGCGGCGCGCACCTCGATGCGGCTCAGCACATCGGCCTCGGGGAACAGGATCAGCGGATCGGGCAGGTATTCGAGCAGCGCGCCCGCGCCGGCTTCGAGCATCACCGTCTGCTCGGCCGCGCCGCCCGGCATGCGGTTGGCCACGGTCGCGCCCTGGGTCGTGACGTGCGCCTCGGCGCCGGGCTCGGCGATGAACCGGAGCGCGAGCCGATCATTCGCGTAGAGGCCGCCGGACGCCGACTGCACGTAGAGCCGGAGCATGCCCGCCGGCGCGGTCTCGGCGTAGAACGGGCGGGTCAGGTGGAACGGATAGCTGACGTGCTGGCGGGCGATGAACGTCCGTCCCTCGGAGTCGCGCCGGAAGCGGAGATCGAAGCGGCCACGCCGGTGCGCCAAGGCGGCGCGGCGCGCCGCCCCACCGCTCATGCCTCGAACAGGACGTCGCGGGCCAGCCGTTCGACCACCGCCGCGACCCCTTCCCCGATCCGGCAATTGGTCACCAGCACCGGCCGTCCGTTGCGCACCGCCAGTGCTTCGCGGACCATGCGGGCAAGGTCGGCACCGACATGGGGCGCGAGGTCGGGCTTGTTGATGATCAAGAGGTCGCTCTTGACGACGCCCGGACCCTTCTTGCGCGGGATGTCGTCGCCGCCCGCGACGTCGATCACGAACAGCCAGTAGTCGACGAGATCGAGCGAGAAGGTGGAGGCAAGGTTGTCGCCGCCGCTCTCGATCAGGATGAGATCAGGCTGGAAGGCCACCTGCAGCAGGTCCGCCGCCTCGATGTTGAGCGTCGGGTCCTCACGGATGACGGTGTGCGGGCAGGCGCCCGCCTCGACCGCACGCACCCGCTCCGGCGCGATCAGGCCGCTGCGCTTCAGCCGCTCGGCGTCCTCTTGCGTCACCAGGTCGTTGGTGACGATGGCGAGCTCGGTGCCGCGGGCGGCGAACAACGGGATCAACCGCTCGATCAGCGCCGTCTTGCCCGAGCCCACCGGCCCGCCGATGCCGACCCGGGCCGGCGCCGGGCTGCCGTCCTGCGCACGCCGTGCCGGCTGCCGCAACGCACTCATCGCAGCAGATAGCGCTGCCCGAGAACCACCTTGTCGATCGGCTCGCACAGCGCCAGCGCGCCATCGACGTAGACCTCGAAGGTCTGCGGGTCGACCCGGATGTCGGGGCAGGCGTCGTTGTGCAGCATGTCGCGCTTGGTCAGCTTGCGGGTGCCGCGGAGCGGCAGCATCGGCTTCTCCAGGCCGAGCCGCTTCGGCACCTCGGCCTCGAGCGCGAGCCGGTTGACGAACGTCGCGCTCAGCGCGTTGACCGCCTTGCCGAAGGCGCCCCATTGGGGCCGCAGCATGAGCGGCTCGCAGGTGATCAGGCAGGCGGCGCCATCGCCCGTCGATCCATAGGTGACGAAGCCGCCCTTCACCACTAGCTCGGGCTTGATCCCGAACATGGCCGGCCGCCACACGACGAGGTCGGCCATCTTGCCGCGCTCGATCGAGCCGACGTAGTCGGCGATGCCGAAGGTGCGAGCAGCGTTGATCGTGTACTTGGCGATGTAGCGTTTGATGCGCTCGTTGTCAGCGGCGGCCGTGCGCTCCGTGGGCAGCCGCCCGCGCTGGTCGCGCATCTTGCTAGCGAGCTGCCAGCAGCGAGAGATGACCTCGTTGATGCGCCCCATGCCCTGGCTGTCGGAGCCGAACATCGAGACCGCGCCGATGTCATGCAGGATGTCCTCGGCCGCCATCGTCTGGGGCCGCACCCGCGCCTCGGCCAGCGCCACGTCCTCGGGCAGGCTCGGGTTCAGCATGTGCGCCGTCATCACCATGTCAAGGTGCTCATCGAGGGTGTTGACGGTGTAGGGATTCGTGGGGTTGGTCGAGGACGGCAAGCAGTTCGGCTCGCCGTTGCAGCGGATGATGTCCGGCGCGTGGCCGCCACCCGCCCCCTCGGTGTGGTACATGTGGATGGTGCGGCCGGCGATCGCAGTCATCGTGTCTTCGAAGTAGCCGGCCTCGTTCAGCGTGTCGGTGTGGAGCTGGACCTGGAAGTCGAGCTCGTCGGCGACGCTCAGCGCGCAGTCGATGGTCGCCGGCATGGCGCCGTAGTCCTCGTGGATCTTGACCCCGATGACCCCGGCCCGGATGTGCTCGACGATGGCGTGGGGCTTGTGCGCGGAGCCGTTGCCGAAGAAGCCGAAGTTGAGCGGAAAGTGCTCGGCCGCCTGCA
>VGEJ01000381.1 GCA_016869335.1 Alphaproteobacteria bacterium
CTGCGGCACCATGGTCAAGGACTACGGCCACCTGTTCCGCGCCGCCCCGGCGCTGGCCCGGCCGGCGGCGGTGGTCGCGGCCCTGGCGCGCGATGTGTCCGAAGTGGTGGCTGCGCTCGGACTGCCGCCGGCGCGCTCGCCCGAGGGGCTCATCGTCGCCTATCACGACGCCTGCTCGCTGCAGCACGGCCAGCGGGTGAAGGCGCCGCCGCGCGCGCTTCTGGCGGCGGCCGGCTTCGAGGTGCACGAGATCGCGGAAGGCCACCTGTGCTGCGGCTCGGCCGGCACCTACAACCTGCTGCAGCCCGACATCGCCGCCCGGCTCCGCGCCCGCAAGCGGGCTAACATCGCCGACACCGGGGCGGCGGTCGTCGCGACCGGCAACATAGGCTGCATCACCCAGCTGCGGGCACCGGGGTCGCTCGCCATCGTCCACACGGTCGAGCTCCTCGACTGGGCCACGGGCGGACCGCGACCCCCGGCGCTATCGGCCTGAGCGCCGCGTCAGGGCTTCGGCGCCTGCCGCAGGAGCTCGAGGTTCTGGCGCAGCAGGGCGGTGGTGGCGTGTGCCGGGCCGAGCGCCTCCTCGGCGATCGCCAGCCCCCCGCTCGTAGAGCGCCGCGGCCGCCGCGAGGCGACCCCGCGCCTCGTAGACCATCGCGAGGTTGTTGAGCGTGATCGCGACGTCGGGATGCCGTGGGCCGAGCGCCTTCGCGCGGATCGCCAACGCACAGTCATAGAGCGGCTCGGCCGCCGCGAAGTTACCCTGAACGCGGTGGAGCTCGTCCAGGTTGTTGAGAACGCTCGCGGCGATCGGGTGGTCGGGGCCGAGCGCCTGCTTGAGGATCGCGAGCGCGCGTTCGTAGCGCCCGGCGGCGCTCGCGTAGCGGCCGAGGGTCTCATCGAGCGCGGCGAGATTGGTGAGCACGGCGGCAACATCCGGGTGGTCGGGGCCGAATGCCTGTTCGAGGATGGCGAGCGCACGCTCATAGAGCGGCGCGGCTTCCTCGTACCGCCCCTGCCCGCGGTAGAGCTCGGCGAGGTTGTTGAGCGGGTTGGCGAGCTCGGGGTGCATGGCGTCGTGCGCGACAGTGCCGATCGCCAGGGCTTACCGGTAAAGCGGTTCGGCCTCGGCGTAGCGGCCCTGGGTGCGGTAGATCTCGGCTAGGTTGTTGAGCTCGGTTGAGAGCCGCGGGTCCGCGCCGCCGAACTCGCTCTTGGCGCGGCGAACGGGTTTCTCGGCGAGCGGCGCCGCGTCCGCATAGGCGCCCGCCGCGTAGAGTGCCTGGTAACGTTCCTGGATGGCGATCAACTCGGGCGACTGTGCTGCCGCCACCGGCCCGAGGCAGACCGCCACGGCTGCGGCGGCGCCCGTCAGAAGCCAGTGCCAGAAAGCCGCCATGACGCGGACCAGACCCATCCTCGCGCCGCGGCGTCCCTCCGGCAAGCCCGTGCCCGCCATGGGTGGCTTCGGCGGGCGATCGACGATATCCTTGGCCCGGGCCTGTATGGAGCCCTTCTACGATGGCAGCGAAGGCGAAGCCGCAGCTCGATGCATGTTTCGAGCGCCTCTCGGCGGCACGGAGCGAGGAGGAGGCGCAGTCGGTGGAAGCCGACATCTGGCGCCTGTGGAGCGACTCGGGTAACGCGGCGACCGACCGCCTCCTGGCCACCGGCAGCCGCGCGCTCTCGCGCGGCCGCTTCGCCCCGGCGATCGCGTTGTTCAATGCGCTGGTCGAGCGCGCCCCCGACTTCGCCGAGGCGTGGAACAAGCGCGCGACGCTCTACTACTTGATCGGCGAGTATGAGTTTGCCGCGACCGACATCCAGCGCACGATCGAACGCGAGCCGCGCCACTTCGGCGCGCTCTCGGGCCTCGGCATGATCTACCTCCAATGGTCCGACAAGGCGCGGGCCCTCAAGGCCTTCGAGGAGGCGCTCAGCGTACACCCCTACCTGTCGGGCGCGCGCAACGCGGTCGAGAGCCTCAGCAAGGCGCTCACTCGGGAGCGCTAAGGTGGCGCAGCGGCTGGTCATCGTGATTGCTGCGCTGCTCGCTCTTGCGGCGCCGGCGGCGGCGCGCCAGGACGATCCCCGCCTCGAGCGCCTGTTCGTCGAGCTCAAGGCGGCGCCGGCGGAGGAAACGCGGCGCGTCGAGCAGGAGATCTGGCGGGTATGGAGCCAGTCGGGCTCGGCGACGATCGATGCGCTGTTCGCCGCCGGCATCGTCGCGATGCAGCGCCGCCAGCTCGATGAGGCGCTGACCCACTTCTCCGAGATCGTGACGCTCGATCCGGGTTTCGCCGAGGGCTGGAACAAGCGGGCGACGGTGTACTACCTGCTCGGCGACCTCACGCATTCGATTGCCGACGTCGAGCGCACGCTGGCGCTCGAGCCCCGGCACTTCGGCGCGCTCTCGGGCGCGACCCAGATCTACCTGCTGCAGGACAAGCCGGCCGAAGCGCTGGCGGCCTTGC
>VGEJ01000382.1 GCA_016869335.1 Alphaproteobacteria bacterium
CGCACGTCGATTTCGCCGAAGCGCTGGCGCGCGACGCTCGGGGCCAGCTGCGCTTGTGGGCAGAGGACGCCGGCGAGGCCGCGGCGATCTTCATCGAGGAGCTCGATGGCGCGCTCGGAGCGATGCCGCCGATGCCGCTCGCCGCCTATCCGGACTTCCTGCACGCCGCGATGCGCGGCCGCGCCGTGCGGCCGCTGTTCGGCCGCCATCCCCGACTGAACATCTGGGGACCGCTCGAAGCGCGCCTCCAGCATGCCGATCTGGTGGTCCTCGGCGGCTTGAACGAGGGCACCTGGCCGCTCGAGCCGGAGGCCGACCCGTGGCTGTCGCGGCCGATGCGCGCGGCCCTTGGGCTGGCGCCGCCGGAACGTCGCATCGGACTGGCGGCGCACGACTTCCAACAGGCGGTGTGCGCGCCGCGGGTGGCGCTGACCCGTGCCACTAAGGTCGATGGCACCCCGACGCGGCCATCGCGCTGGCTCCTGCGCCTGGAAACTGCGATTGGGCGCGAAACGACGGCGGCGCTCAAGAGCGCGAACGAGCGCTACATCGACTGGCAGCAAGGCCTCGACCGCGTCGGCCGGGGTCGGCTGACGCCGATCGGTCCGCCCGCACCCGCGCCGGCCGTCGTCCACCGACCACGCGCCCTCTCCGTCACCCAGATCGAAGCCTGGATGCGCGATCCCTACGCGATCTACGCCCGTCACGTCCTCAAGTTGCAGCCTCTGAAACCGATCGATCAGGAGCCCGGTCCGGCCGAGCGCGGCAGCTTCATCCATGCGGCGCTCGAGGAGTTCGTGCATTGCCACCCCGAGGTGCTCCCCCCCGACGCGTGCGCAGAGCTCGTGGCGTGCGGCCGCCGCGCCCTCGGCGCGCTGTTCGAGCGCCCGGCGGTGCGGACGTTTTGGTGGCCGCGCTTCCTGCGCATCGCCCGCTGGTTCGTCGCCACCGAGCGCGAGCGACGGCATCCGGGCATTGTCGTACTGGGCGAACTCCGGGGCGTGCTCGAACTGCCTGGCCCGGCCGGGCCTTTCGCCGTCTCCGCGACCGCCGACCGCATCGAGTGCACCGCGGGCGGGCTGGTGATCGTTGACTACAAGTCGGCCGCGCCGCCGCCGTGGAAGGACGTCCACGCCGGCCTCGCCCCGCAGCTGCCGGTCGAAGCGCTCATCGCCGCCCAGGGCGGTTTCCCCGGTGTTCCTGCGCAACCCCCTGCCGCGCTGCAATACTGGCGCCTCACTGGCGCCGAGCCGCCGGGCGAGATCAAGACAGACGATGCTGCCGGGGGTTTGGCGATGGCGCAAACCCGCGCCGGCCTGCTCGCCCTGATCGCCGCGTTCGACCGCCCGGAGACGCCCTATCACGCCCGCCCGCGGCCCGCCTTCGCCCCGCGCTTCAGCGACTACCTCCACCTCGAGCGGGTCAAGGAGTGGTCGGCCTGGGTCGAGGAAGAGGCGTGAAGACAGGGCTCCCGACCAGCGATCAGCGCGGCGCCGCCGACCCCGCGTGCTCGGCCTGGGTCACCGCCTCGGCCGGGACCGGCAAGACCCACGTGCTCGCCGACCGCGTGGTGCGGCTCCTGCTCACTGGCACACCGCCCGGCCGAATCCTCTGCCTCACGTTCACGCGCGCGGCGGCCGCCGAGATGAGCAACCGCATCGCCGAACGCCTGGCGCGCTGGTCGCGCACCGCGCCGGGTGAGCTTGCGGTCGAGCTCGAAGACCTCACCGGCGAGCCGACTGCGGTGGAGCGCGTCGCCCTGGCGCCACGGCTGTTCGCCCGGGTGCTCGATGCGCCGGGCGGACTCAAGATCCTCACCATTCACGCGTTCTGCCAGTCGCTGCTCGCTCGCTTCCCGCTCGAAGCGGGTGTTGCGCCGCATTTTTCGGTGTTGGACGAGCGCTCCGCGGCGGAGTTTATGCACGCCGGCCACGCCGCACTGGTCGCCGGCGGCGGCCGCGACGCCGCCGTGGAGGAGGCTATCGCCGCCGTCGCCGTCGGGCTCAACGAGGGCAGCTTCAGTCAGGTCATCGCCGAGGTGGCCCGCGAGCGGCACCGGCTCCTTCACCTGCTGCGCGGCCCGAGCGACGCAGCGGCCGTCCAGCGGGACCTGGCCCAGCACTTCCGACTGTCATCCCCCGCTGACGAGGCGACGATCTGCGCCGCCGCGTGCCGGGACGGAGCGTTCGATGCGCTCGGCCTTCGCCGCGTGTGGGAGGCGCTCCGCACCGGCAGTCCCACCCAGCGCGAGAGCGCCGAGGCGATTGCGCGCTGGCTTGGCGATCCGGCTGGGCGTGAGGCCCGCTTCGGCGACTACCGGCGGGTGTTCCTCACCCAGCACGGCGAGGCGCGCAAGGCGGTGCTGCCCAAGACGGCGGACGAGGCGGCCCGCGGCATCGTGGCGCGCGAGCAGGAGCGCCTGGTGGCGGTCGAGCAGGCGCTGCGGGCGAGCCGCGTCGTGGCGCGCACAACGGCG
>VGEJ01000383.1 GCA_016869335.1 Alphaproteobacteria bacterium
GAGCTCAGCGTCTGGGCCTACACGCCGATTACCGAGGTCGTGCGCCGGCGTCGGTAACGCGGGTGGGTACCCCGGGGGCGGCCGGGTGCTCTCCCGACTCGCCCCTGAGGCCGTCTTGACGTGCTGCTGACAGCTACCTTGACAGCCCGCGACGCGCGTGATGTATGCAGCCGATGTCGTCGGGTCGCGGCACGCGATGACGCGCGCGCTCATTTTCCCCGGCCAGGGCTCCCAGGCGGTCGGCATGGGACGCGAGCTCTGGGAGGCCTTCGCGGCGGCGCGCGAGGTCTTTCAGGAGGTCGACGACGCGCTCAACCAAGAGCTCTCGCGGCTTATCTTCGAGGGGCCGGAGTCCGATCTGGTGCTGACGGAGAATGCACAACCGGCGCTCATGGCGATGAGCGTGGCGGCGGTGCGGGCCCTCGAAGCCGAGGGGCGGCGCGAACTGGGACAGATGTGCGCTTACGTCGCCGGGCACTCGCTCGGTGAGTATTCGGCGCTCGCGGCAGCTGGCGCCATCGGGCTCGCAGACACCGCTCGCCTCCTGCGTACGCGCGGCATCGCCATGCAGCGGGCCGTGCCGGTGGGCGAGGGGGCGATGGCGGCGTTGATCGGCGTCGACCTCGAGGCGGCGAACGAGATCGCGGCCGCGGCGGCCGAGAGCGAAGTGTGCGCCGCCGCCAACGACAACGCGCCGGGACAGGTCGTCATCAGCGGCCACACGGCCGCGGTCGAACGCGCGGTCGCTCTTGCTTCCTCCCGTGGCGCCAAGCGCTCGATCATGCTGGCGGTGAGCGCGCCTTTCCATTGCGCCCTGATGCGGCCGGCGGCGGAGGAAATGGAGGAGGCGCTGCAGCTCGTGTCGATTGCGCCGCCGGTGGTGCCGCTGGTGGCCAACGTCACGGCCCGCGCCGTGAGCGATCCCGAGACCATTCGCCGCCGCCTCGTCGAGCAGGTGACGGGACTGGTACGCTGGCGCGAGAGCGTCCTGTTCATGCGCGAGATGGGCGTCGATACCATGGTCGAGTGCGGCGCCGGGCGCGTCCTTTCCGGCATCTGTCGGCGGATCGAGCGCGATCTCGCCACTCACTCGGCGGCCACCGCCGCGGAGATCGAAGCCGTGCTGAGGGTCTTGGCTTAGCCGAATGTTCGACCTTACGGGCCGTGCGGCGTTGGTTACGGGGGCATCCGGGGCGATCGGCGGCGCGATCGCGCGAGCGCTCCATGCCCGCGGCGCAGCACTGGCCTTGTCTGGAACGCGGCACGATGCCCTGGCCGCGCTGGCGGTCGAGCTCGGCACGCGAATCCATGTGCTGCCTTGCGCGCTCGACGACGCGGAAGCGACCGCGCAGCTCGTTCGCGATGCCGAAGCGGCGCTGGGCAGCCTCGACATCCTCATCAACAACGCCGGGATCACGCGCGACAACCTGGCGATTCGGATGAGCGAGGACGAGTGGCAGGCGGTGATCGCGACCAATCTCACCGCGGCATTCCGCCTCTGCCGCGCGGCCCTGCGCGGCATGATCCGGCGGCGCTGGGGCCGCATCGTGAACATCACTTCGGTGGTCGGCCTGACCGGCAACCCGGGACAGGCCAACTATGCCGCCTCCAAGGCGGGCCTGGTCGGCATGGCAAAGGCGCTCGCCCACGAGGTGGCCGGTCGCGGCATCACCGTGAACTGCGTCGCGCCGGGGTTCACTGTCTCGCCCATGACCCTGGCGCTCAGCGAGGAGCGGCGCCAGCGTCTGTTGCACACGATTCCTGCTGGTCGCTTCGGTGTCGGCGCCGATGTCGGGGCCGCCGTGGTCTACCTGGCGAGCGAGGAAGCGGGCTACGTCACGGGCCAGACCGTGCACGTCAACGGCGGCATGGCTATGGCCTAGCCGTGGCGCCGGGGGGCTTCTGGTCAAGCTAGAGAAAGTGTGTTACCAACCCTTCGGGCCGCGCCCCCTGAACGGCGAGCCCGGCAATCAGTCAGGGAACGCGCGATGAGTGCAAGCGATACTGCTGAGCGGGTGAAGGAGATCGTCGTCGAGCACCTCGGGGTGGACAAGGAAAAGGTCACCGAGTCGTCGAGTTTCATCGACGATCTGGGCGCGGACAGCCTTGATACGGTCGAGCTCGTCATGGCGTTCGAGGAGGAGTTCGGTTGCGAGATACCGGACGAGGCGGCTGAGAAGATCACGACCGTCAAGGATGCCATCGCCTACATCGAGCAGCACCTCAGCCACTGACGCCGTGCGCACGGCCGCCCGGTTGGTCTGAGGGGCACCCGCACCATGAAGCGTGTCGTCGTTACCGGCATGGGTCTCGTGACCCCGCTCGGCGTCGGCGTGGCGCCGAGCTGGGAGCGGCTGATCAACGGCGACTCCGGCGCCGCGCGCATCGAGAACTTCGAAGTCTCGGACATGGCCGCGCAGATCGCCTGTCAGGTACCGCGCGGCGGCGGGCCGCACGATTACCGCCCGAGGACT
>VGEJ01000384.1 GCA_016869335.1 Alphaproteobacteria bacterium
CATCGCCCTCAGCGAAGTACGGGCGTGCGAGGCGTTCATGCGCCGCCTTTACGAATACTGCCGGGCATGAACCGGCCGGCGTGGCGGAGCTAGTCATCGTCGCCGAACCGATGTCATGCAGCTTCAGGAGTGGTTCGTGTCGCTCGTGATTCACCATCTCACGCCCGATGACGTTCCGCTGATGGAGGCGCTGTCAACGACCTTCGGCGAGGCCTTCGGCGACGTCGATACCTATGCGGGGAGTCGTCCCAGCGCGGATTACCTGCGACGACTGCTGGACGGTGACTCCTTCATTGCACTCGCCACCCTGAAGAACGGCAATGTTGTCGGTGGCATCGCGGCCTACCAACTTCAAAAGTTCGAGCAAGAGCGCCGCGAGATCTATATCTATGACTTGGCCGTGTCAGCGGCGTACAGGCGCGAAGGAATCGCGACGAGCCTGATCGAGGAACTGAAGAAAGTCGCGGTAGTGCGTGGGGCCCATGTCATCTTCGTTCAGGCCAATACCGGCGATGAGGCGGAGCCTGCCATTGCGTTGTATACGAAGCTGGGAGTGCGTGAGGATGTCCTGCACTTTGACATCGCGGTTCGGGGAAGGCTTGACGCAGCATGACAGCCGGTGGTGGCGGACGGCGCTGAACCGGACCGATTGCGGGCACTCGGCGCCCTGATTCGATCGGAGGAGCCGGGGTGGGGCCACCCGATGTCCACCGGATGCAGGACTCGCTGTGGTACGCCTCGGCGCCGCCGGCGCCCGCGGCACCGCCGCTCGCCGGCGCGGTGCGCGCCGACGTCGCGATCATCGGCGGCGGATTCACGGGTTGCTCGGCGGCCCTTCACCTTGCCCAGGCGGGCGCGCGCGTCGTCCTGCTCGAGGCCGACGAGATCGGCTTCGGCGGCTCCGGGCGCAACGCCGGCCTGGTCAACGCCGGCCTCTGGCTCGACCCGGACGAGGTCGAGCGCCGCGTCGGGCCGGAACATGGCGCGCGGCTGGTGGCGGCGCTCGGTGACGCCCCGAAGCTCGTGTTCGCGCTGATCGAGCGCTACGCCATCGCCTGTGATCTGCGCCGGCACGGAGTTATGCGGGTTGCGCACAGCGCTGGGGCTCTGGCGGGACTGAAGGAGCATGCCGCGCAGTGGTTGCGGCGGGGCGTTGCCGCCATCGAGGTGCTCGAGCGCGCTGCGACCGAGGCGGCGCTCGGTAGCCCGCGCTATTGCGGCGCCATCATCGATCATCGCAGCGCGACGATTCAGCCGCTGGGCTACGTCCGCGGCCTCGCCGGCGCGGCGCTCACGGAGGGGGCCGCGCTGCACGGCGGGACACGCGCGCTCGCCATCGAGCGCGCCGGGTCGGCGTGGTGCGTGCGGACAGCGCGGGGCGCGGTCTCGGCGGACCACGTGATCGTCGCGACGAACGCCTACTCCGACGAGCTATGGCCGGGTCTGCGCCAGAGCACGATCCCTATCGGCTGCTTCATGTTCGCGACCGAGCCGCTTGGCCCCAACCGCGCCCGCCTGGTACTGCCGGCCGAGCGCGCGGTCTACGACACCCAACGGGCGATGTACTTCGCGCGCCTGGACCGCGACCGCCGGCTGATCCTCGGCAGCCTCGGCTACCCGACCGGCCGGCCGGCGGGCGGCGTCGCGTGGCCGCGCCGGGTCCTGGCGCGTCTGTTCCCGCAGCTCGGCGAGGTTGGGTGGGATTACCACTGGAGCGGCACGATCGGCTTCACGCCCGACCACATTCCGCGCCTGCATGAGCCCGCTCCCGGCGTGCTCGTCGCGCTCGGCTACAACGGCCGCGGCATCGCTCCCGGAACCTTCCTCGGCAGCACGTTGGCAAAGCGCGCTCTCGGGCTGGCGGCCGGTGACCTGCCGTTGCCGGTGACGCCGGTGCGGCCGATCGCGCTGCGCGCCCTGCGCCAGCGCTTCTACCAGACCGCGTTTCGCGGCTTGGCGCGCGTCGGCGTGTGGGGTCGAATCAGGCGCGCAGCGCCAGGCGCGCTCGCCTGATCTGCACGGCATCGCTCACGCAGCTCGGGGGGATGACCGCCGTCGAGGTGCCATTGAAGGTCACGGTTCGACCGATCATCTTGACGCAGCGCAACGCCTGATCCGAGGTGCCCGAGTACTCGATCGCGTGGTTCGGGAAATAGATCACGCCATCGAACTTGGTCGAGACCGTGCCCGCGACCTTGAACTTCACGCCGCTCTTGACCGACGCGCTGCTGCGGCTCTGCATGAAGAGCACGCCGGCGAACGGTCCGCTGCTCGGGGCCGTCGGACTGCCCGTGGAGGCACCCCTGAAATCGACGTCGCCGAAGCTGGTTTTCCTGCCACCAGTGTTGAAAAACGTCACGCCGGCGCCATCGAGCACGTTGCTGCTGCCGCTCAACTTCATCCCGCCCTCGTTGAGGATGTAGGTGCTGATCTGGCGGGTGTAGAGGATCGAGCTGAACTGAAATATG
>VGEJ01000385.1 GCA_016869335.1 Alphaproteobacteria bacterium
CCCACGCCTCCTCGAGCTGGCGATCGCGCTTGCCGGCTGGCGACGCCAGGAAGAGAAGCACGAGTACGGCCATCGTCGTGCCAGCCAGGCGCAAGCGGAAAGACATGACACCCTCCGAGCGGGTCCACGGGGGCCCGCTCGGTGAGACATGGGTGGCGCTTCCAGCCCCCCCTGCAACGGCCGAGCCCGCCCACAACGTGTGATCCCGGTCACATCCCGCACCACTGTCGCCGAGCGCTGTAACAGCGGTTACGACAGACGCCCGCCGAGGCCGTCGTGCTAACATTGCCGTTCCGCGCGCCGGACGATGCTCTGAAGGCGATGATCCGCCACTCGCTACCAACCCTCGTCGCGTACCTCTGCGCCGCCTGGGTCGCCCTTGCCGCCCCTGGCCGAGCCGATGAGCCCACGTCCGTGCCCGAAGCCACTATCACGCTTCCCGACAGTCTCACGCCCGAGATCATCAGCGGCCTAGTCGCACGCCTGACCGATGATGAAGTCCGCCAGACCTTGATCGAGGTGCTCAACCGCGAGGCGGCGAAGGCCGTGCCGGTGCCCGATGAACGTACCGGGCTGACGGCCTTCATCGAATCGCGCGCGGCCGA
The DNA here is from genome assembly GCA_016869335.1 of Alphaproteobacteria bacterium. Taxonomy (GTDB): domain Bacteria; phylum Pseudomonadota; class Alphaproteobacteria; order VGEJ01; family VGEJ01; genus VGEJ01. The sequence goes on from VGEJ01000385.1 coordinate 606, forward strand.
GCTCGATCGCCAGGTGGGATACCTCTGGCTCGGCGCGTCATTTGCCCTCGTGGAGTTGCCCGGCGTCATTGCCAAGTGGGGCGGCGGGCGCGGCGCCTGGGGTGCCGTACTGGACACGCTGGCGCTCGCCGTGATGTTGACCATCGGCGGGGCGGCCGCCGCCCTCGTCTACCGCCGCAGCGGCGCGGTCCGCGCGCGGATCGATCGACTGACGGCTGGCGGCTTCGGCGCCCGTCTGGTCCACGCCCTCTACCGCGCCATGCTCGACCTGGCTGCCCTCGCGGTGTTCGGCGTGATCGCAATTGGCCTCATCCTCGCCCTCACACCGGGCGAGGGGCCTGAGCGACCGATCGCGATCAGCGCGGTAGCCGCGGTCGCGATGCCCTGGTTGGTCGCCATGGTACTGCGGTTCCTCTTCGCACCGACCGCGCCGGAGCTCCGATTGATCCGCCTCGGCGACGAGGACGCAGGGCTCATTCGCCGCTGGGTCATGCGTGTCACCATCGTCGAGAGCGTCGGCTGGCTCCTTAATGCCGGCGGCATGGCGCTCAAGCTTGGCTACGAGATCTACTTCCTCATCATCGCCAGCGTCGGCACCGTCGTCGCGGCCCTCATCATCTGGATGATCTAGAGCACGCGCGGGCGCATCGCCCGGGCGCTGCGCTCTGTCCCGGCGCGCACCTCGCCGGCGATCGCCCTCCTGCGCGCCGGCCTCGCCGGCGCTTGGCCCGTGCTCGCCACCCTTTACGTGGTGGTCGTCGGGCTGGTCTGGCTGTTTGGCGTGCTCACCTCCGGCAGCCGCAACGTCGAGGCGGCGGTCTCCAGCATTCTCGTCATCGCCGTCGTGCCGGTGATCAATCGTCTCGGCCGCGGCTTGCTGCGCACCGCGTTGACCCCGCGCTCGCCCGCGGCGGGCGACGCGGAGGCACCAGCCGTGGGCATGGCGTCCGAGGAGTCGCCGACCTTCGCCGACGTCGCGGTGCCGGCCTTTCAGATCATCACGTGGGCCGCGGGCACGGTGGTCATTCTCGACCTGTGGGGCCTCGACCTGGTGGCGCTGGTTCGCGGCTCCGAAGCTTCCGCGGGCGGCCGCGCCGTATTCGACATCGCGCTGACGATGTTTGTCGGCCTGGTGCTGTGGGAGACGTTCAAGGTTTGGCTCGCGCGGCTGATGCACGGACCGGCACACGCCAGCGCCGACAGAGGCGCGGGGGCGCGTGCCCGAACTTTGGTTCCCCTGTTGCGCAAGGCAGTGCTGGTCGCGATGGTGGTAGTGGTGGCGATGATCGTCCTGTCGTCGCTGGGGGTCGACATTGGACCGCTACTCGCCAGCGCCGGGGTGGTCGGCATCGCGATCGGGTTCGGTGCCCAGACCCTGGTTCGCGACGTCGTGTCGGGCGTGTTCTTCCTTGTCGATGATGCCTTCCGCGTCGGCGAGTACGTCGAGATCGGAGAGCTGCGCGGCACGGTCGAGGCGATGTCGATCCGCTCCCTTCAACTCCGCCATCACCGCGGGGCGGTGCACACGATCCCGTTCGGCGAGATGCGGTCGCTGACCAACTACAGCCGCGACTGGGTGATCGAGAAGCTTGAGCTCGGCCTGCAGTACGACACCGACCTCGACAAGGTGAAGGCCATCCTCAAGCAGATCGGCAAGGACATGATGAAGGATCCGGAGGTCAGCCGGGTGCTGCTCGAACCGCTGAAGTCGCAGGGCGTATCGCGGCTGGGCGACTTCGCGATCATTGTGCGGGCCAAGTTCAAATCGCTCCCCGGCGAGCAGTTCATCGTCCGCCGCGAGGCCTACAAACGCATCAAGCGGGCGTTCGAGGAGAACGGCA
>VGEJ01000386.1 GCA_016869335.1 Alphaproteobacteria bacterium
GGATCATCCTGGAGAACTTCGACATGTCGCTCGGCACCGGGCTGTCGAAGCTCGCCGGCAAGGTGTTCCGCATCGGCCATCTTGGGGATTTCAACGACCTTACCCTCATGGGCACCCTTGCAGGCTGCGAAATGGGGTTGCAGTTGGCCGACGTACCGATTAAAAGGGAAGGCGTGCAGGTGGCCGCGTCCTACCTCGTGGAATGCCACGCGAAGCCGGCGCGGGCGGCAGCCTAGGCGTGCCCGGCGACACTGGTCGGCTCTCGCGTGACCGCGGCATTCCTGCGCAAGCACAACACCAAATTCGAGGATCAATGAAGCCCCGCCTTGCCTTCTTCGTCGGCGACCCCAACGGCGTCGGCCCGGAACTGAGCGCCAGGCTGCTCGCCAGCCCGGGATTGCGCGATCGCGCCGAGGTTACCGTGTTCGGCGACGAGCGCCTGCTGCCGGAAACGGCCCGCGCCGGACACGCCTTTGAAACTGTGCCGGGGCTGGAACAGGGCGCGCTGACGCCGGGCAAAGCCAACGCTCTCGCCGGAGAATGGGTGATACAGGGCCTGACGCGCGCGGCGCGGGCGGCCCACCAGGGTCGCGCCGACGCCATCGTGTTCGCACCGCTCAACAAGCAGGCCATGAAGCTGGGCGGCCTCGCCTTCCCTGACGAGCAGCACCTGTTCGCGGATCTGCTCGAGGCGCGCGGCTACACTGTCGAGTTCAACGTCATAGACCGCCTCTGGACTTCGCGCGTCACCTCGCACATACCACTCAAGGACGTCGCCGGCGCCATCACGACCGGCGGCATCGTGGACGCGGTGCGCGTCATCCATGAATCGTTGCGCCGCCGCGGCGTCGCTGCGCCGCGCATTGCGGTGGTGGCGCTCAACCCGCACGCCGGCGAGGGCGGCACCATGGGGCGGGAGGAAATCGAGGTCATCGGGCCCGCAGTCGAACGCGCAAAGGTTGAGGGCATGGACGCACGCGGGCCGTTTCCCGCCGACACCGTGTTCATCGCCGCCAAGCGCGGCGATTTCGACGCCGTCGTCACCATGTACCACGACCAGGGCCAGATCGCGATGAAGCTGATGGGCTTCGACCGCGGCGTGACGGTGTTGGGCGGTCTGCCGGTCCCCATCTGCACCTGCGCGCACGGCACCGCCTACGAAATCGTCGGGCGCAACGCCGCCAATCCGGTGCCGCTGTCCAACGCCCTGGATCTCGCGCTTCGAATGGCTGCCGCGAAATCCGTCCAATAGGCGATCAGAACAGAAACCCCAACCGAGGAGAGGAACCCACGCTGAGAATCGCATTCGCCGCCGCCACGCTCGCACTCTGCGCAGGCGCTCAGGCGCAAAGCTTCCCGAACAAGCCGGTGCGCATCATGGTCGGCTCCGCCGCTGGCGGCGTAGCCGACATCATTTCGCGCCTGCTGGTGGCGAAGCTGCAGGAATTCTGGGGCCAGCCGGTGGTGGTGGAGAACCGCACCAGCGCCTCAGCTTCCATCGCCGCAGACTTCGTGCTCAAGAGTGCGCCGGACGGTCACACGGTGGTGATGGTGGTGCCCAACTCGCACACCATCGGGCCGTACGTGATGAAGCTGTCGTACTAGGTGCCGAAGGACTTCACGCCCATCACCACGGCCGCGCGAGTGCCCCATGTGCTCGTGGTGGGGAAGTCGGTGCCGGCGATGACCATGCGCGAACTGGTGGACATGGCGAAGGCCAGTCCGGGCAAGCTCAATTTTTCCTCCTCCGGCATCGGCGCCACGCAGCACCTCCCCGGCGAGCTGTTCAACCAGGTCGCGGGCGTCAAGGTGATCCACGTTCCCTACAAAGGTAGCGCCGCGGCAATGAACGACCTGATCAGGGCGCGGTGACGCTCAGCTTCGATACCACGACCTCTTCCATCGGCAACATCCGCGGCAGCAAGCTGCGGCCGCTGGCGGTGACCTCCGAGCGCCGCTCGCCCGCCCTGCCCGACGTTCCCACCACCGCGGAAGCAGGCTTCCCAGGCGTGATCATGACCACCTGGTACGGCCTGTTCGGCCGGAATGTCGCGCGCGCTCACCGAGCGCTGGCAGCAGGACGTGGCGCGCGCGCTCGCGCTGCCGGACATGAAGGACCGCATCGCAATGCTTGCGGGCGAGCCCGGTGGCGAGAAATCGGAGGAATTCGCGGCCTATATCCGCGAGCAGCTCGAGCGCATGGGCAAGCTGGCCAAGGAGGTGGGACTGAAACCCCGAGCAAATGCCGCAATGCTATGATTTTCACGGGGAGTTTGTTTGATCCATGTCCGGAGGAGGAAAAATGCTGAGGAATGTGTTCGCGGCCGCTCTCATGGCTGCCGCGGTCGCCGCCGCCCTGCCCGCCCAGGCCCAGGGATGGCCCAACAAGCCGATCACGTTCCTGAACCCGTTCCCGGCCGGCGGCGGT
>VGEJ01000387.1 GCA_016869335.1 Alphaproteobacteria bacterium
CGCGACGTCCAATCGGTGGTCGCCGAGTCGCCGGGTAGGGTCGTGTTCCGCTTCGTCCCCGGCGCGGCCCGTGACATGCCGTTGATCGTCGCCGGCCTGCCGATCTTGTCGCAGGCCTATTACCAGGGGCGAGCGTTCGACCAGACGACGCTCGAGCCGCCGCTGGGCAGCGGCCCCTACCGCGTTGCCGCGGTCGATCAAGGACGCTCGCTGACCTATGCCCGGGTGACGGACTGGTGGGGGCAAGATCTGCCCGTCAACCGCGGCCGCTACAACTTCGATCGCATCCGGTTCGACTTCTTCCGTGACCGCGACGTGGCCTTCGAGGCCTTCAAGGCCGGTGGCTACGACTTTCGCGAGGAGTTCACCTCGAAGACATGGGCCACCGGCTACAACACCCCCGCGATCCGTTCCGGCCTGATCAAACGCGAGACCTTGCCCGACGCGTCGCCCTCGGGCACCCAGGCTTTCTTCATCAACACGCGCCGGCCGCAGTTGGCTGACGTGCGGGTACGCCATGCGCTCGGCTACGCCTTCGATTTCGAGTGGACCAACGAGAATCTGTTCTATGGCCTTTATCAGCGCACCACGAGCATGTTCGAGAACTCGGACCTGCGCCACCGCGGTGCCCCGAGCGCGGCGGAGCTCGACCTGCTGGAGCCGTTCCGCGCCGAGCTGCCGGCGGCGGTGTTCGCGGGCGAGTTCGCCCCGCCGGTGAGCGATGGCAGCGGCACCATTCGCGAGCAACTGCGGGCCGCGCGCACGCTGCTCGAGGCGGCGGGCTACCGGGTCGTCGGGGGGAAACTCCTCGATCCGACGGGTGCCCAGCTCGAGGTCGAGTTCCTGATCGATATCCCGAGCTTCGAGCGCATCATTGCGCCGATCGCGCGCAACCTGGAACGGCTCGGCATCGCCGCGAGCATCCGCATCGTCGACTCGGCGCAGTACGCAAATCGGCTCCAGACCTACGACTACGACATCGTCACGCAGCGCTTTTCGCTCGATCCGACGCCGGGCATCGGGCTCCGCAACATCTGGGGCTCCGCGGCGGCGGAGCAGCAGGGCGGCGCCAACCTGGCGGGGGTCCGCAACCCCGTGGTCGATGCCCTGATCGAACGATTGGGCATCGCGCAGAGCCGCGAGGAACTGAAGGCAACGGTGAGCGCGCTCGACCGCGTGCTGCTGTGGAACTTCTACTCGGTCCCGCAGTGGTACAAGCCCTCGCACTTCATCGCCTACCGTGACGTGTTCGGCCGGCCGGATGTGAAGCCGGCGTACGATCTCGGCTTCCTCGACACCTGGTGGGTCGATGCGGCAAAGGCCGCAGCGGCGGGGAAGCTGCCGTCCGCGGGGCCCTGACCGCGCCGCATGCTCGCCTACATCCTCCGCCGCCTGCTCCTCATCATCCCGACGCTGCTCGGCATCATGGTGATCAACTTCGCCGTGGTGCAGGTCGTTCCGGGCGGGCCGGTGGAGCAGCTCATCGCGCAGCTCACCGGCGTGGCGGTCGAGGCGACGGCCCGTTTCGGCGGCAGCGCCGGCGGCGAGGCGCGCCTGGCTCAGGCGCCGGCGGCGGGCGAAGCGAGCAAGTACCGCGGCGCCCAGGGCCTCGACCCGGCGTTCGTCAAGGAGCTCGAGCGCCTCTACGGCTTTGACAAGCCGGCGCACGAGCGCTTCCTCATGATGCTGGGTCAGTACATCCGGTTCGACTTCGGCACCAGCTACTTCCGCGATCGCGCGGTCATCGATCTCGTGCTCGACAAGATGCCGGTCTCGATCTCGCTCGGGCTGTGGACGACGCTCCTGATCTATCTGATTTCCATCCCGCTCGGCATCGCCAAGGCGGTGCGCGATGGCTCGCGCTTTGATGTCTGGACCAGCGCCGCGATCACCGTGGGCTATGCGATCCCGGGCTTCCTGTTCGCGGTGCTGCTGATCGTGCTGTTCGCCGGCGGCACCTACTTCCAATGGTTCCCGTTGCGCGGCCTGGTCTCGGACGGCTGGGCCGATCTCGGCCTCGTCGAGCGCATTCTCGACTATTTCTGGCACATGGCGCTGCCCATTCTGGCGCTGGTGATCTCGGGCTTCGCCACGCTCACGATGCTGACCAAGAACTCGTTCCTCGAGGAGGTCAACAAGCAGTACGTGATCACCGCTCGCGCCAAGGGGCTGAGCGCGCGGCGGGTACTGTACGGCCACGTCTTCCGCAACGCGATGCTTCTGGTGGTGGCGGGCTTTCCCGGCGCTCTGGTCGGCATCCTGTTTACCGGCGCACTCCTGATCGAGCAGATCTTCTCGCTCGACGGCCTCGGCCTGCTGGGCTTCGAGGCGGCGATCAACCGCGACTATCCGGTCATGTTCGGCACGCTCTATTTCTTCACGCTCATCGGGCTCCTGGTGAACCTCATCGGCG
>VGEJ01000388.1 GCA_016869335.1 Alphaproteobacteria bacterium
GGTTGTCCCAGCCGCCGCGCACTCCGCCGGCGTGCGTGTCGATCAGCTCCCGCAGCGGGATCCCCATCTCCTCTTCGACGTTGCACGGCTCGTTGACGTGGCCCGAGATGCAGAACACCTTGGTGCCGGTGTTGTGCGGGCGGCCGAGGCCGACGAACCAAGGCGCGCCGCGGCGCAGAATCTCGGGGATGACCGCGATCGTCTCGACGTTGCTGACCGTCGTCGGACAGCCCCACAGCCCGACCTGGGCCGGAAACGGCGGCTTGAGCCGCGGCATGCCGCGCCGGCCTTCGAGGCTCTCGAGCAGCCCGGTCTCCTCGCCACAGATGTAGGCGCCGGCGCCGCGGTGGACGCAGATGTCGAAATCCCAACCCGAGCCGCAGGCGTTGGCACCGAGGAGGCCCCCGGCGTAGGCCTCTGCGAGCGCCGCGTCGAGGACGTCCGCCTCGCGCCGGAACTCGCCGCGGATGTAAATGTAGCAGTGGTGCGCCCCCATGCCGGCGCCAGCCACCACGCAGCCCTCGATCAGGCGATGCGGGTCGTGCCGCATGATGTCACGGTCCTTGCAGGTGCCCGGCTCGCTCTCATCGGCGTTGACGACCAGGTAATGCGGCCGCCCGTCCGACTGCTTGGGCATGAACGACATCTTGAGGCCGGTCGGGAAACCGGCTCCGCCGCGGCCACGCAGCCCCGACGCCTTGACCTGCTCGACAATCCAATCGCGCCCCTTGCCGATGAGGGCGGCGGTACCATCCCACACGCCGCGGCGCCGCGCCGCCGCCAGCCGCCAGTCGGCGCGACCGTAGAGGTTGGTGAAGATGCGATCCTTGTCCGCGAGCACGTCTATTCGGCCCCTTCGAGGAGGGTCCTCGGTCCCGACGCCGGCGCCGACGTCTGCCGCCCGACCTGGGAGCCCGGCGCCGGCTGCTCGCCACGCCGGAACGCGTCGAGCAGCTCCCGGGCGCGCGCCGGATCGACGTCCTCGAAATAGTCGTCGCCGATCCACACGATCGGCGCGTTGACGCAGGCGCCGAGGCACTCGAACTCGCCGAGGGTGAACAGGCCATCGGCCGTGGTCTCGCCGAGACCCACGCCGAGCGTCCTCTCGCAGGCTTCGAGCACCGCGCCGGCCCCCCGCAGCTGGCAGGGTGTGGTGGTGCAGACGCGGACATGGTGGCGACCAACCGGGGCGAGATTGAACATCTCATAGAAGCTCGCCACCTCGTACACGCGGATCGGCGCCATCTTGAGAAGCGCGGCGACGTGATCCATCGCCGCGCGCGGCAGCCAGCCCTGGTGCTGGCGCTGCGCCAAGTCGAGCAGCGCGAGTACCGCGCTCGCCTGCCGCCCCGTCGGGTAGCGCGCGATCGCACGCTCGGCCGCCGCGCGGTTCTCGGGCGTGAACGCGAAGTGCGGCGGCTGCAGCCCCGGTGGTGCCGGCGCGCGGCTCATCGATCGATCTCGCCGAACACGATGTCGAGCGAGCCGATGATCGCCACCGTGTCGGCGATCATGTGGCCCCGCACGAGCTCGTCGAGCGCCTGCAGATGAGTGAAACCGGGCGCCCGAATCTTGCACCGGTACGGCTTGTTGGTGCCGTCGGACACCAGATAGACACCAAACTCGCCCTTCGGTGCCTCGACCGCCGCGTAGGTCTCGCCCGCCGGCACGTGGAAGCCCTCGGTGTAGAGCTTGAAGTGATGGATCAGCGCCTCCATCGAGCGCTTCATCTCCGCGCGCAGCGGCGGCCGCACCTTGCGGTCCTCGGCCATCACCGGCCCTTCCGGCAACTCGGCGAGACATTGCCCGATGATGCGCAGCGACTGCCGCATCTCCTCGATGCGGACGAGATAACGATCGTAGCAGTCGCCGTTCTTGCCGACCGGTATGTCGAAGTCCATCCGCTCGTAGACCTCGTAGGGTTGCGCCTTGCGCAGGTCCCACGGCAGGCCGGAGCCGCGCAGCATCGGACCCGAGAAACCCCAGCGCAGCGCCTGCTCGAGCGACACGATGCCGATATCGACGTTGCGCTGCCTGAAGATGCGGTTCTCGGTCAGGACGTCCTCGATGTCGTCGAGAACCTTCGGCAATTCATGGCAGAACGTGGCGATATCGTCGGTCAGGCCGTGCGGCAAATCCTGATGCACGCCGCCCGGCCGGAAGTAGTTGGCGTGCATGCGCGCGCCCGAGGCGCGCTCATAGAATCCCATCAGCCGCTCGCGCTCCTCGAAGCCCCACAGCGCCGGGGTCATCGCGCCGACGTCCATCCCCTGGGTCGTCACGTTGAGGAGATGATTGAGGAGGCGCGTGATCTCGGCGAACAGCACGCGAATGTACTGGGCGCGCGACGGCACGGCGATGCCAAGGAGTTTCTCCACCGCCAG
>VGEJ01000389.1 GCA_016869335.1 Alphaproteobacteria bacterium
ATCCATGCCGACCGCTTCTCGGACCCCGTCGAGGTGCAGGTCAGCGAGGGCGGATGGTATGACCTGTCGGTGCTCTACTTCGAGAAGAAGAACACCTCGACACTGCAACTGTTTTGGCTTCGACCTGGCGATGAGGCGGGCACGATTCTCATCGTGCCGCCCGAGGCCTATGCCCATCTGAAGCCTTAGCGCCGCTCCCGTCCACGGGAAAGCACTTGACTCATGAGTTCGGCGACGGCCCGCGCGCTCGGGTCGGCACTGGCGCGCAAGCCGGCGACGGCGCCGGCGGCCTCCCCGGGCAGGCGGTTCTGGCCGAGCTTGGCCTTGCCCTCCAGCCGGGTGATCTCGACCGAGAAACCGATGATGCCGCGCAGCAGGCTTCCCAGCACCTCGGCACTCAGCTTGTCGAGGGTCCAGGCCGGCTTGGGCGCGAGCCTGGCCTCATGCACGGCGCTCAGCCGCCGCAGCAGGCCCTCGAGACCGGCTGCATCGAGCACCCGCGTCGGTCCAGAGGCGTGGGCGATCACATAGTTCCAGGTCGGCACCTGCTCCGGCGTGCCGTACCAATCGGGCGATACGTAGGCGTTGGGTCCGCAGAAAACCACGAGCGCCTCATGACCCTCGCCGAGGCCGCGCCAGATCGGATTGGCGTAGGCGACGTGACCGTAGAGCGTGCCGAACGCGCCCTCGCCACGCACCAGCACGAACGGCAGATGAGTGGTCTCGATCTTGCCGGCCGCCGCGACGACGAGAAGGCCGAACGGGTTGGCCTCGATCAGTGCATGCGCCGCCGCTTCGGGCTGTCGGAACGGAGTGGGGATGTACATCGAGCGGCCCGAGCGTACGAGGAGGCGTTGTGCCGCTCTTAGCCCCAATCCGCCGCGGCGGCAACCGCGCCCGGCGCTCGCGCCGCGCATGAGTCACCGGATCCCGACATCCCTGATCTATGGCTCCACCGTGGTGCTGTGGGGCTGCGCCTTCATCGCCATCGCCAATATGGTTTCGGTGATGGCGCCGGAGACATCGGTCATCTACCGAAACGGCGTCTGCGCCATTCTGATCCTTGGTTGGCACGTGGCGCGGCGGCGCCGGCTCAAGCTCGGCGTTCGCGAGCACGCACTGGTCGCGCTGCAGGCGCTGCTGATGTACGTCATCAACGACGTGTTCACGTTCAACGCTGTCACGTTCATCACCAGCGGTCTGGTGGCGCTGGTGATCTCGATGGTCATGATCCTGAACGTCCTGTTCGGGGCACTGTTCCTCGGGTTGCCGATTCGGCCGCGCGTGGTGCTGGCTGCGGTCCTGGGCATCGGTGGCGTCGCGCTGGTGTTCTGGCACGATCTCGTGGCGTTCGATCTTTCCAGCGATGGCGTCGTCGGCCTGGGCATGGCGCTGGCCTCGGCCGCGGTGTTCTCGCTGGGCCAGATGATCGGCGCGCGCAATGCCTACGCCGGCGTGCCGCTGGCTGCGGCGATGGGCATGGCCATGGCCTACGGTACCGTCTTCGCGCTGGTGATCGCCGTGGTGCTCGGCCGGCCGCTCGCCTGGTCGTGGTCGCCGATCTTCCTCGCCTCGTTCTTCTATATTGCGGTCATCGGCACGTTGCTTGGCTTCTTCATGTACTTCACGGTGCTCGCGCGCATGGGTCCGGACCGCGCCGCCTACATCAGCGTGCTGACCCCGGTGGTCGCACTGGTGGTTTCGACCATCTTCGAGAGCTTCGTGTGGACGCCGCTCTCGCTCGCCGGTGCCGCTGTGATCCTGGTCGGCAACCTGCTGGTGATCGCCCCCGGAAGGGCCGCCAGTGCGGCATGAGCGCCAATGTCGCTTCCCGCGACCCTGGGCGCGCTGATCCTCGCGGTCGCGGCGCTGGGGCTCAGCCTGTGGCGCGCCCGCCGGCCGCCCACAGGGGATAGGGCACCGCTCGTTCCGCATGGGGTGGTGCAGTTCGTCGCCCTGGTCGCGATCGTCGCCTTGCTCGGCCACCTCGTGAGTCTTTTGACCGGGCAGCCGTTCACCGGGCGGGGCGGGCCCTGACGGAGACCGCGGCACCGCGCCGGCGCTGGCGGTGGGCGCTGCGGCTGGCCGGGCGCCTGGTGCTCGGAATCCTCGCGGCGTGGCTCGTGCTGCTTGTCGGCTACCGCTGGATCGACCCTCCGATCACGCCGCTCATGCTGCTCCGGCTGCCCGAGGAGGGGCGTATCCGGCACCAACCGGTGGAGCTCGAGGCGATCGCCCCGGCTCTGGTGGCGGCGGTCATCGCCGCCGAGGACAGCCGTTTCTGCAGTCACCGCGGCATCGATTGGGCGGCCGTCGATGAGGCCCTCGCGGACTACGAGAAGGGCGGCCGGCTGCACGGCGCGAGCACGATCACGATGCA
>VGEJ01000390.1 GCA_016869335.1 Alphaproteobacteria bacterium
GGGAGGTCGTCGCGCAGTATCGCGCCGGTGCCCTCGATCAGAAAGCGGCGCAACTGGCGATCGAGCATTTCTGGGCCGGCGCGCTCCGCCGCGCGGTCATCGAGGGCGACATAGAGCGCGGCTCGCTCATGGCGGGGCAAAGCGTCGGCATGGTGGACGGCGAGCAGACGGTAGCCGAGATCTTGGAGGACTTGACCATCCAGGCCGCCGCGACCCTGGTACGGCTGTGCCAACCGCTGGCCTGAGTCGGGTGCGCTCGGAAAACTGGTGCCTGGGGCGGCTGCATCAACCGACTTTTAACAACTATCGGTGCGAATAGTTGCTGTCGGTGGCGCACTTTGATGTACTAAGGCATCGTCCCAGGGTGCCGGCGTGATGCGTGCAGCTCTCGCGTAACGATTGCAGTTTGGGGTGCCACCCAGGGTCGATCTGCCGATCGCTGTCCTATCGGGGTAGTCGGGATGGGTGCGATGAAACGACCGCGGTCTCAATCGGGCCCGCCTGCGCCCGAGCGGGAGCCCGTGTTGCTGGATGGTCGGCGCCCCGCCGCGCCCGCTGGCACAGCGCCGCCTCAGGGCGTCGGGGCCACACTGCGCGAGGCGCGCCTGCGGTCGCGGCGCGATCTTGCCGATGTCGCCCGCGCCCTCAATCTCCCGGAGGCGAGCCTGAAGGCAATCGAGGACGGCCGGTTTCGCGAGCTGCCCGGGCCGACCTACGCGATTGGCTTCGTCCGTTCGTATGCCGCCCACGTTGGGCTCGACACCAAGGCCGCGGTCGCGGCCGCCCGCGACGAGATTCGTCACGATCCCGGTCGCAGCACGTTGGCGTTCCCGGCGGCGAGCGGCGGCGGCGGCGTACCGGGCCGCTCGCTGCTCGTCGCCTCAGCCGTGCTCGTGGCGGTGGTTTACGGCGGCTGGTACTACGTGACGCAGCCGCAAGGCGAACTCGACCTGATCCCGCCGGTGCCGGAGCGGCTCTCGGCCCTGACGGGGGCTCAGCCCGACGAACCGGCGGCGCCCCCATCGGCAAGCAACACCGACCCGGCGACGGCGCTGGGCGAGATAGCCCCTGCCGCGGGTACGCCCACCGGCAGCGTTCCGGCCGCACCGACCGAGCCAGCTCTCGCCGCGCCAGGGGGCGCGAGCGCCGTGGCTGCGCCGACTGGAGCGAGCATGGCCGCCGTAGCCGATCGAAAGCCCCTCCCGGCCGACGCCGGTAGCGGTTTTCCCAGTGCCGCGGCGGAGCCCGCCGTCGAGCCATTGGACGTGCCGTCCAACGCGCCGGCACCGATGGTCGCGGCGCTCGAGGACGACGCGCCGCCTCCAATCCCCCAGTCCACCCAACAGCCGCCGCGCGCAAGTGATGCCTACGTGCCGCAGGTCTTCGGCGCGCCCTATGGCACGACGCGGGTGACACTGGTGGCGAGCGACGAGAGCTGGGTGCAGGTGCGTGGGCCGGGCGATGAGCTGCTGCTGACCCGACTCCTTCGTCCCGGCGACAAGTACGTGGTGCCGGACCGCACCGATCTGACGCTGGTAACCGGGAATGCGGGCGCGCTCAGCGTGGTGGTCGACGGGCAGGCGTTGCCCTCGCTCGGCGATCGCGGCGAGGTCGTGCGCGGCATCTCGCTTGACGCCACGCGGCTTCTGGCCGGCACCGCCCGCGAGCGCTGACCGCCGCCTCCTTGGACAGCAGCCCCGGTCGTTAGCTCCCGCTCCCCTGCCATAAGCGCGCCCTTCGTCTGCCGTTGACCCGCGGCAGGCGGGGGAGATAGCACGAAACGCGCCTCCCTTCCTGAAGCCGCTTGTACGGCAGATTGCGGAGAGCGCTGTGCTGGTAGGCGGAGCACGCCCTGCCGGCATCAACCAGCAACTTCACGATGGTGTTTTTGCTCGCCCCTGTCATCCGGGAGACAAAGCGGATCGACATACCCTCGACCATCACTCCGATAATCTGGGCGCGCTGGGCGGTTGGTAACCGGTTCATGTCGGTACATCCGGTTTACAACAGGATAGAATACAGATCACATCAGGATGTCATAGGGACGTCAACAGTATATCCTCCGTGTTATTCACAGCCCCATAGGTTCCCGAATCATACTCACATGTCCTCGCTCGGATTGACGAGCTTTGGACCAAGATCAGCTACCAAATCCTCAACCACCCGAAGCGGTGGACGGGCCTACTCCGCCGACAAACGTTCGCCCGCGCGATTCAGGGGTCAAACAGTATCGAAGGCTACCCTGTCTCCAACGAAGATGCGGTCGCGGCTATTGAGAACGAGCCGCCTTTATATGCACCCACGGAAGAATGTATGGCAGTCTCTGGTTACCGAGCTGCTCTGATCTACATTATTCAACTAGAGGACGAT
>VGEJ01000391.1 GCA_016869335.1 Alphaproteobacteria bacterium
TCCGTCACCAGGCCGCCGCCGCAGCCGACATCAACCGCGGCGAGCCCGGCGAACGGCCGCAGGGAGCGCGGATCGCGACCGAAGTGGGCGCAGCCGCGGTCGCGGATGTAGCTGAGCCGGGCCGGCATCAGGTGGTGCAGCGGCCGCGCCTCGCCCTCTGGATCCCACCAGCGCGCGGCCATCGCGGCGAAGCGCGCAACCTCGCCGGCGTCGATTCCTGCCGTCCCGGCCGCCGGCTCGCGCCGGCGTTCCGGCCGTGGCATGGGGCGTTCTCCTTGCGGCCGACCCGAGGCACTGAGTATCTATAGCGCCACGTCCCAGGGGAAGCCCAGCATGGCGCGCCTAGTCATGAAGTTCGGCGGCACCTCCGTCGCCGATGTCGCGCGCATCCACGCCGTGGCGGAACGGGTCGCTGCCACGGTGGCCCAGGGCCAAGCGGTGGCCGTGGTCGTGTCGGCGATGGCCAGGGTGACCAACGAACTGGTGGCACTGACCCGGAGCGTCGCGCCGCTCCACGATGCGCGCGAGTACGACGCGGTTGCTGCCACGGGCGAACAGGTAAGCGCCGCCCTGCTGGCGATGGCGCTGCAGAGCCTCGGCATCAGCGCGCGCTCGTGGCTCGGCTGGCAGATCCCGATCCGTACCAGTGGGGCTCACGGCAGCGCCCGCATCCAGCGCATCGACACCCGCGAACTCGAGACGCGGCTGGCGCGGGGCGAGGTGCCTGTGGTGGCGGGATTTCAGGGCCTCGGCCCGCGCGGCCGGATCACGACGCTCGGCCGCGGCGGCTCGGATACCACGGCAGTGGCCCTGGCCGCGGTGCTCGGCGCCGAGCGCTGCGACATCTACACCGACGTCGATGGCGTCTACACCGCCGATCCGCGCATCGTCCCCGGCGCCCGCAAGCTTGACAAAGTCACGTTCGAAGAAATGATGGAGCTGGCATCTTCGGGCGCCAAGGTCCTGCAGATCCGCTCGGTCGAGCTCGCCATGAACTACCGGGTTCGGGTGCAGGTGCTCTCGAGCTTCGGCGATGCACCCGGAACGCTCATCGTCGATGAAGGCGAGATCGTGGAGAAGCAGGTCGTCAGCGGCATCGCGTCTTCGCGCGAAGAGGCGCGGATCACTGTGCTCGGGGTGCCCGAAGGGGTGCGGGCGGCGGCACGGGTGTTCGGCCCGCTGGCCGACGCCAACATCAATGTCGACATGATCGCGCTCACGCTGGGCCCCGATGGGCGCAGCGCCAGCGTCACCTTCACCGTGCCACGAAACGAGCTGGCGCTGACGTTGCACACGCTCGAGGGGGCGCGCAGAGCGATCGGCTTCGAGGCGATGGAGCACGACGCCTCCGTGGCCAAGATTTCGGTCATCGGCGTCGGCATGCGCAGCCATGCCGGGGTCGCCAGCCGGATGTTCAAGGCGCTGGCGCAGAAGGGCATCGCCGTCGCCGCCGTGTCGACCTCGGAGGTCAAGATCAGCGCCCTGATACCCGAGGCTTACCTGGAGCTCGCGGTCCGCTCGCTGCACACCGCCTACGGGCTGGACGCCGCGGCGACGTGAGTGCCCTCGACGGCCGCCGGCGCCTCGAGCAGCTGTCGCGTCGGGGAACGGACTTCCTCGGGTGCCGCCATGCCGTGCTCGGTGGCGCCATGACCTGGGTATCGGAGCGCAACTTGGTCTCGGCCCTCTCCAACGCCGGCGGCTTCGGCGTGCTCGCCTGCGGCGCGATGTCCCCAGACCTCCTCGACAGCGAGATCGCGGCCACCCGGGAACGCACCGACCGGCCGTTCGGCGTCAACCTCATTCTGCTGCACCCCGACCTGCCGGCCCTGATCGAGGTGTGCGGCCGGCGCCAGGTCAGTCACGTATTCCTCGCCGGCGGCGTGCCGCGGCGCGACACCGTGGAGCGGCTCCGCGCCCTCGGGACCAAGGTGATCGCCTTCGCCCCCTCGCTCGGCATCGCCCGCAAGCTGGTGCGCGATGGCTGCGATGCCCTGGTCATTGAGGGGTCCGAGGCGGGTGGGCATATCGGCCCGGTCTCCACCAGCGTACTGGCCCAGGAGATCTTGCCCCATCTCCAAGAGGTCCCGGTGTTCCCCGCCGGGGGCATCGCGCGCGGCGAGGCGATGGCCATGTACCTTGGCATGGGCGCGGCGGGGTGTCAGATGGGGACGCGCTTCGTCTGCGCTCGCGAATCAATCGCTCATGCCGCGTTCAAACGGGCGTTCCTCCGTGCCCAGGCGCGTGATGCCCAGCCGTCGGTCCAGCTCGACCCGCTGTTCCCGGTCATCCCAGTGCGCGCGCTTACCAACGTGGCGACGGTCGCGTTCCTCGACA
>VGEJ01000392.1 GCA_016869335.1 Alphaproteobacteria bacterium
CATC
This sequence comes from Alphaproteobacteria bacterium, assembly GCA_016869335.1. Lineage (GTDB taxonomy): Bacteria > Pseudomonadota > Alphaproteobacteria > VGEJ01 > VGEJ01 > VGEJ01. The sequence continues at coordinate 5 of VGEJ01000392.1, forward strand.
AAGCGGATCGCGTAGACGTAGGGCAGCTTCAATACCCTGGGCTTGAAGCGCAAGAAGGCGGCGATACGCTCCTCCGTGCTGTTGGGCCCGACCCGCAGCACCGGCATGCCTAGACGCTCCCAAGCACGAACATTGAGCGGCGGAGAAGCCAGCATGCCGATCTCGCTCACCATCATCGCGATGTCGCCGGTGCGCGCGCCCTTCCAATACTGATCCAGCGCGTACAGATCTACGGCTGCCGCCAGGTCCTGAGCTGTGAAGGCATAGATCTCCGGCTCGTGCCCGGCGGTGCCGCCGCTGGTGACGATCTCGCGGATCTCTGCCGGATGCACCCCCAGCCGGCGGCCGTAAGGCGGTGCGGCCGCGGTGTCGGCCAGGACATCCTGCTTCGTCATCAGGGGGAAGCGCCGAAGGTCGTCGAGCGACCGCAGGTCATCAGCGCCGACGCCGGCGGCAGCGAAGCGCTCGCGATGGAAGGGGTTTGCCGCCATCAGCCGGCGCACCTGCTCGCGCAAGCGCTGCAACTGCAATGCCTCCAGCTCGCTGCGCGAGAGCCTCTCAGCCGCGCACTGCATCGGAATCTTCGTGAAAAGTGCGCGCCCAGCCCCGCAGCCGCACGGCGCCGGCGGCGTTCTCGGCAGCCAGTTTCCAGCGCAACTCGACGCCGCCTTCGCGCTCGCTTGCGTCCTCGAGCAAGATCTCGGTCACCAGCGCCTCGTCGGGCAGTACCGAGCCGATGAAATCGCCACCCAGGCCGCGCAGGCGCCGGTGGCCTACCGCCGCCACGAGCCGGGAGGCGAGGTAACCGAGCGGGATCATCCCCTGCCCCACCACAGACGGCAGGCCTGCGGATTTCGCGAACGGCTCGTCGACGTGGATCGGATTGCGGTCGTAGCTGGCGACCATGTACCACGCGATTTCCACACGCGACACCGGCGCATGCTCCATTCTGCCAAGGGAACTGCCCGCGGCCAGGGCGCGCGCGGCGCGGGCGTCGGCGATCACGCGTCCGCCCGACCGAGCCGCTCGACAACCCGGTTGCGCACCACCGCAACCTCCACGCCGTCGCGCCGGAAACGCGTTTCCAAGGTAAGGAAGCGCAGGCCTCCGGAGCGGCCTTCCTTCTCGCTGACCTCGGTGAGCGTGGTGGTCCCGGTCAGGACGTCGCCAACATAGATCGGCGCCAGGTACTCGTACTCCTGCCCGGCGTGGAGCGCGCGTCGCCGCGAGATGCCGAGCGCGTCCACCGGGTTCACCCCCGTGATGCTGGACTGGATGCTGCTGTTGAGGAAGGTCGGTGGCACGGGCATGCCGCGGTGTCCGGCGGCCGCGGCACTTCGAGCATCGCGGTACTCCGGATTGCGCTCGCGCAGCGCAAAGCACAGCTCGTCCACTTTCGAGGACTCGATGCGGAAGGTAAAATCGTCGAACCGCGTTCCCGGGGCTGCGGTCATGGCCTGGGGCGTTCCTCTAGATCCGGTACGGCTCATTCTAGGGCGATAATTGACACGGTCAAGGACAGCGGGTTCGATCTTCGAACCGGCGCGCAGCCTCGGCTATGATGACGCCACGCCGCGCGCGACGAACAGGCGTCGCCGACACCCGGGAACGAACATGGCCTCAAACGCGCGCACCGAAGGTTCCGGCCGCAACGCCAGGGACATCGAGAACCTGCTCTCTTACCGCCTGCTGGTGGTCGCGAACCTGCTGTCGCGCAGCCAACTCATGCGCTTCGGCCCGATGTCGGCGATCTCGCTCGCCGAGTGGCGCACCCTGGCGCTGGTAACCAGCTTCGGCCCGCTGTCGGTCAAGAGCCTGGCGCGGTACGCGAACCTGGATCTCGGCCAGACCAGCCGCCTGGTCAGCCGCATGTGCGACATCGGGCTGATCGAGAAGCAGCGCGGCGACGACGCCCGCAGCGTGATCCTTTCGGTCACAGCAAGCGGCCGCGCGCTCCATCGCCGCCTGTGGCGCGTGGCGATGCGGTGCAACAACGGCTTCCTGAACAGCCTGAGCAGTTCCAGCCGCAGGGGCCTGCTCGAGGCGTTGGACACGCTCACCGCCGCCGCCAAGGCTACGCTCAAGGGCCGCCGCTGCCCCGGATTCGCCCGCGGCGGCTGACCCCCTGCCAGCGCTCAGAGCGGCACCTTCTCGGCGCCGGCCGCAACGGCCTTCCTGGCCGCCTTCGCCAGCCCCTTCTCCAGCGCCACCTCCATCGCGGGTGCGCGCATGCCGAGGCTGTCGAGAACCTGCTCCATCTCGGCGTGATAGGCCACGCGCAGCTGATCGTTGGAGTGCAGCTTCAAGCCCCATTGCCGCCACATGCG
>VGEJ01000393.1 GCA_016869335.1 Alphaproteobacteria bacterium
CGTCGAGCGCCAGCGCCCATGACCCAGCACGTCTCCGAGGCCGCGCCGGCGGCGGTCTCGGCCGCCGCGATCGAAGAGGCGGCGCCGCGTCTGCAGCTGCGCATCGCCCGCGGCCTCGCCGTCGGCTTCGGCGGCCTGGTGCTGCTTGCCGTCGTCGCCGTCCTCGCACTCGGCCTCGGCAGCGCGCAGCAGAATACCCTCGATCTCCTGGCCGACCGCTCGGCCTCGACCGCCCAGCTCGTCGTCTGGCTCATCAAGCAATACCTGCGCCCGGCCGCCGACCTGCTCGAGCACCTCGGCCGACAGATGGAGGCCGGCCTGATCGACGTCACTGACGAAACGGCGGTGCGGCACATCCTCGCGGGCTCGCTCGCCGCGGCACAGATCAAGGATCTGTCGCTCGGTACCGTGAACGCGCTGCCGGCGAGCGTGTTCAGCGGGGTGACCGCGGCCGCCGGAGCGTTTAACTCCCTGGTTGCCGGGCTGCGCTGGTTCGAGACGTAAGTGCCACGCAAGCTGGTGCACATCCTGATGCAGCAAGGCGACGCGGGCGCCGTCGAGTCGGTGACGCGCGAGGCCGCCGTCATGTTCACCGATATCGCCGGCTTCACGAACCTCGCCGAGTCGATGAGCGCCTCGGAGACCGCCACCTTTCTCAACGAACATTTCCGTACCCTGGCGGCGTGCGTCGAGGATGAGGGCACGACCATCGACAAGTTCATCGGCGATGCGTTGATGGCGTTCAGGGGGGGCGCCGGAGATCCTGCCCGACCATGCGGCCCGCGCCGCGCTCGCGATCCGCAAGGCGGTGGCCAGCGGCAACACCGAGCGGCGGTGCGCTGGCCTGCCCGAGATCAGGGGGCGCATCGGGCTCCATACCGGCGAGGTCATCGTCGGCAACATCGGCGCGCCGGGACGGATCAACTGCACGATCGTGGGCAACACCGTGAACGTGGCCAATCGGCTCGAGCAGCTCGGCAAGGATCTCGGCGGCACCGAGAGTGTGACGATTCTGCTCTGCGCCGCCACCGCGGACGCGGCCAGAGCGGCGATCGACGCGGTGGCGCTCGGCACCCACGCAGTGCGCGGCCAGCACGAGCCGATGGCCGTCTACCGGCTTTAGACCAGACTCGTGGGGCTTCAGCCCGCCGGCGGGGGATCGCGGAGCTCGCTGGCGCGCCGCCAGTACTGGGCGCGCGGCAACAGCAAGTACCATTCGCGCCAGCCGTCGCGGCCGGTGCCGCTCACCCAACCCGCCGCCGCCGAAAGGTCGCGGAAGCGTTCGCCATCGACGACCAGGGTGCCCCGCTCGATCACCCCATACACCAGATAGCCGCGACAGCTGATACGCAGCAGGCTGCCGGCTGGCAGTCTGACGCCCTTGGTGACCAGATCATCCCGCCCCGAGCGTGGCCGGGCCCCGACGGCCTGCGCGATGACGGCCGCGCGCGCCGCCACGGTACGGATGCCGCCGAGTGCGGCGCGCGGCAGCACATCGACGTGCCGCGACAATCGAGAGAGGGCCTCACGCATGCGAAGCACCATCAGACCACGTGCGGCCGGGGTGGCCGCACCTCGCCATATCGGATGGCGCCATGGCCGGCGCAATGTTCAGATGAACGTTAGCGGCGGTTTGCCGCTCCCGCACGGGCGCAGGGGGCGGCGTTAACCACGCCCGGTCAGCCGTAACGGTGGAGTGCAGCGCCCTCGGTGCGCAACCACTCGCGGGCGCCCTCCACGTCGCGGCAGAGCGAGCGCACGATGGTCCAGAACCGCGGCCCGTGGTTCATCTCGGCAAGATGGGCGACCTCGTGGGCCACGACGTAGTCGATTACGGCGTCAGGAGCGAGGATGAGGCGCCACGAGTAGGAGAGGCTGCCGCGCGGCGAGCAGCTTCCCCACCGCGTCCGCGGGTCGCGCAGGCTCACACGGCTGAGCCGACGCGCGATCCGCGCCGCCATGCGCCGCGACCGCCTGGTGAGCTCGGCCTGCGCCAGCGCCCGCAGCCACGCCCGCACGCTCGCGGGCAGATCCGTGGCGGTTCCCGACACCCAAAGCTGGCGCCCGCGCAGCTCGACGCGATCCTCCGCCTCGAACAGCCGGCCCTGGCGCTGCCAGCGGATGCGGTAGCGAGTGCCGAGCACCGGGATGATCGCGCCGTCGGTGAAGCGGATCCGCGGCGGCAGGTCGTCGAGCCGGGCTTTGATCCAATCCGCCTTGCTGACGGCGAAGCGCAGCCCCTCGGCGCGCGAGACGCCGCGCGGCAGCACCAGCTCGATGCCGCCGAGCCGCACGTCCGCGCGCAGCGTGATGCGCCG
>VGEJ01000394.1 GCA_016869335.1 Alphaproteobacteria bacterium
GCGCCGTCCCCGGCGGCACTGACGACCTTGGCGAACCCCAGCGCCTCCGCCGCCCGTGCCGTCGCGTCGCCGACGGCGTAGAGCGGGGCGTCGCGCCGCGCGGTCATCGCCGCGAGCCCGCGCGCTCCGTTGGCGCTGGTGCAGAGGAAGGCCTGAAACCGGGCGGGGTCGGGCAGTGCAACGTCACGGAAGCGCACTTCCAGCACCGGCTCGATGAGCGACTCGATGCCGCGCGCCGCCAGATCGGCGGCGAGGCGCTCGGCCTCGGCGCGCGGGCGCGTGATCAGAACCCGCATGCAGCCTCACCCATCGGCAAAGAAGTGCGGTCCGGCGCGCCGGCGCAGTTCCTCACCGGCGTCGCGGCCAAGCGCGACCGCCTCGCGCGCCGCGCCGCGGCGCGTCGTCTCGTGCGCCTCACGCCCGTCGGGCGTGAGGATCAAGGCGCGGAGCGCCAGCTCGCCCGCCGCCTCCGTCGCCAGCGCGGCGATGGGGGTATGGCAGGAGCCGTCGAGGACCGCCAGCAGCGCCCGTTCGGCGCTGACACAGCGCGCCGTCGCCTCATGATGAAGTGGCGCCAGGAGCGCGTGGGTCGCCGCGTCGGCGGAGCGGCACTCGATGCCAATCGCGCCCTGCGCCACCGCCGGCAGCATCTCAACCGGGTCGAGGACGGCTGTCACGCGGTCCGCGAGGCCCAACCGGCGCAGCCCGGCGAGCGCCAGGAGAGTGGCCGCGACCTCGCCGGCGGCAAGCTTGCGTAGGCGCGTATCGACGTTGCCACGGAACGGCACCACGACCAAGTCGGGGCGGCGGCGGCGAATCTGCGCGGCGCGCCGGAGCGAGGCGGTGCCGACGCGGGCACCCTGTGGCAGCGCCGATATCGCGGTGGCGGCGGCGCTCAAAAAGGCGTCGCGCGGATCCTCGCGCGGCAGCAGGCAGGGCACCGCGAGCCCCTGCGGCAGGATCGTCGGCATGTCCTTCATCGAATGAACCGCGAGGTCGATGGCGCCGGCGAGCAGCGCTTCCTCGAGCTCCTTGGTGAACAGACCCTTGCCGCCGATCTCGGCCAGCGGCCGGCTGGTGATGCGGTCGCCGGTCGTGCGGATGACCGCGAGCACGACGCCCGCCGCCGTGAGCGTCGGGTGCGCCGCCAGCAAGCGCCGACGCACCTCCTCGGCCTGCCACAACGCGAGCGCGCTGCCGCGGGTGCCGATCCGCAAGGGCACGCTGCCAGGACTCATACCTTGTCGCTGCCGGCGCCGAGTGTTAGAGCCAAGCGGCATCCGAGGGCGAGGGCAGGATCGGGTCCGATGCGTCGAGGCAGGCAATGATCGTGCTCGGCATCGAAACGAGCTGCGACGAGACCGCGGCCGCGGTCGTCGCTGCCGACCGCGGCATCCTCGCCAATCTCGTGCTGTCGCAGCTTGCCGAACATCGTCCGTACGGCGGCATCGTACCCGAGATCGCCGCCCGCGCCCATGTCGCGCATCTCGACGGCCTTATCGAAGGCGCGATGGCCGAGGCCGGGATCGATCTCGCCGCGCTCGATGGCGTCGCCGCGACAGCCGGACCGGGCCTCATCGGCGGCCTGCTCGTCGGTCTGATGACCGGCAAGGCCATCGCCGCAGCACTCGACCGGCCGTTCCTCGCGGTCAATCATCTCGAGGGCCACGCGCTGACCGTACGGCTGATCGAGCCGCTGCCGTTCCCCTACCTGCTCCTGCTCATCAGTGGCGGTCACTGCCAGCTCCTGATCGTCGAGGGGGTCGGCCGCTACCGCCGCCTCGGCACGACAATCGATGACGCTGTCGGCGAGGCCTTCGACAAGGCGGCGAAGATGCTCGGGCTCGGCTATCCCGGCGGCCCGGCGATCGAGCGCGCCGCCCACGGCGCGAACCCCAAGCGCTTCGCCCTGCCGCGACCGCTGCGTGGCCAGCCCGGCTGTCACTTCTCGTTCTCGGGCCTCAAGACCGCGCTTTTGCATCAGCTCGAGGCGCTCGCCGCGCCCGATCGCGGCACGATCGCGGACCTCGCAGCTTCGTTCCAGGCCGCGGTGGGCGATGCCTTGCTCGACCGGACGGGGCGCGCGATGGCACTCTATCGCTCCCGGCACCCGGCGGCGTTGCGCCTGGTGGTGGCCGGTGGGGTGGCCGCCAACGGCGTCCTGCGCGCGCAGCTTGCGGCGCTCGCCGCCGCCGAGGGCTTCGCGTTGCTCCTGCCGCCGCCGGCGCTCTGCACCGACAACGCGGCGATGATCGCCTGGGCAGGCATCGAGCGGCTGCGGCTCGGCCTCACCGACTCGCTGGC
>VGEJ01000395.1 GCA_016869335.1 Alphaproteobacteria bacterium
ATGCCGTTCAGCCGCGTGTAGGCGACCGATACCGGTTGCACCGACAAGGGCGCGCCGCGAAACGGCGTTTCAGCCACCGAGAAAAACGCGCTCTTGAATGGCAGCACGCGATTGCCATCGCTGCTTGTGCCCTCGGGAAACAGGATCAGGAGGTCGCCATCCTCGAGCCGGGCACGGATCTCGTCACGGTGGTACGCGGCCTGGCGCACCTCGCGCGCGACGAACACCGAGCGCTGCAGCTTGGCGAGGATGCTTACGCCGGGCCAGCTCGCGACCTCTTTCTTGGCCACGAACGAGCCCGGAATGGTGGCGCTGAGCACGACGATGTCGAGCCACGAGCTGTGATTGACGGTGAACAGCGCGGGCCCCCGCGACACGCGCCGCCCGCTGACCTCGATGCGAACGCCGAGGACGCGCGCGAGCCAGCGGTGATAGAAGTGCGGCAGCGTGGCGCGTAGGCGGAGCCGTAACGCCAGCGCCACGCCCTGGACCGGCAGGAGCAGGAGCGTCCAGCCCAGCGCCGCGGCGATCGCCACCGCCGCTCGGGCCGATTGCATTACAAACGCGGCCGCGCGCGTCGCGGCTCAGCGCTCATCTTTGGTGTTGCTCGGCTCGATCGCCACCCCAAAGAGCTCGAGCCGGTGGCCGACCAGCCGATAGCCGAGCCGCGTGGCGATCTTGCGTTGTTCTTCTTCGATGATCTCGTTGCGGAACTCGATCACACGGCCCGTCTTCACGTCGACCAGATGATCGTGATGCTGCTCTGAGAGCTCTTCGTAACGGGCGCGCCCCGCGCCGAAGTCGTGGCGTTCGAGAATGTCGGCTTCCTCGAGGAGCTTGACCGTCCGGTAAACGGTGGCGACGCTGATCTTCGGGTCGATCCGCGCGGCGCGCAGGTGCAGCTCCTCGACGTCAGGATGGTCCTGCGAATCGGACAGCACCCGCGCGATGATCCGTCGCTGCTCGGTCATCTTGAGACCGCGCCTGATGCACAGCTCCTCGACGCGGCTCGTCACGGCGACCCTCGACCACGCTGCTGAACGCCCAGCAAACCACTATCTGCGCCGCCGAGTCCAGCCCGGGTGCAAGCCGGGCGGGCGCAGTAGCGCCGCGCTAGACGCGCCGGCGGCGGCGGCGGCGCTTCGTGCCAAGACCGATCTTCTTGGCGAGCTCGCTGCGCTGCGCGGCGTAGCTGGGCGCCACCATCGGATAGTCGAGCGGCAGGTCCCAGCGCTCGCGATACTCCGACGGCGTCAGGTTGTAGTGCGTCTTGAGGTGACGCTTGAGCATCTTGAGCTTCTTGCCATCCTCGAGACAGACGATGAAGTCGGGCGCCACGGACTTGCGGATCGGAACCGCCGGCTGCGGCCGCGCGGCGGCCGGAGCGGCGCCGGCCGAGGCCAGTGCGCCGTAGACCTGCTGAATGAGCTGCGGCAAGTCGGTGACCGGCACGGTATTATTGGAGACGTGCGACGCCACAATGTCCGTAGTCAAGGCCAGAAGTTCGTTTCTTCCTGTATGCTCTGTCGTTTCCTGAGTCATTCTTGACCACCTTTCAGGTGACAATGGCCGCGCATTTTAGTGGATCATGCAGCGTATTCAAGCTGTAAGATGCGTGGCGCGGTACGCGGGGTGGCTCCCATGGTCAGCCGGGGCAAGCCCCAGGGTCGAGGTCGGACGCTCGTCTGGTCACTTCCAGCGAGCGCGCCATCGTAAGTCCATCGACGGGCGGCACGAAGCGGGCGAAGTAGCCACAGCGAACGCCGATGATCGTGAAGCCATGCCTGCGGTAGAGCGCCAGCGCCGCGGCGTTGGTGGCAGCGACCTCGAGCACGACGCGGCGGGCGCCGAGGCGAGCGGCGCGCCCGCAGAGTTCGATCAGGAGCGCGGCGGCGATGCGCTGGCGGCGCGCTTCCGGCGCAACGCCGAGCGCCAGGACCTCGGCTTCCTCGCCAATCGAGCGGAACAGCGCGAAGCCTACGGGTGCCGCCGCCGGCTCGGCGCCCGCGAGCAGTGCGATGGTTCCCGTCCCGGCAAGCAACGCGCCGACCGCCGCGTCGCTCCAGCCCGGTGCGAAGCAGGCGCGATGCAGGGCCGCGACGGTGGCCGTGGCGTCGCTGGCGATGATCGGCCACGTCGCCGGGGTCACGGTGTGCGGCGCGCTTCGGTGGCACGCAGATAGAGCGGCAGCGGACGCGCGCCGACGGCGGTGGGGTCCGGCAGGCTCAGGGCGCGGGCGGCGGCGAGCGCCGCGACCGTCGCCGCGTCCGAACCCGCCGCCCCGTCGA
>VGEJ01000396.1 GCA_016869335.1 Alphaproteobacteria bacterium
CCCGCCGACAGGAGCGCGGCCGCCACGGCCCGGGCGGCGCCGCCGGCACCGATCACGGCGGCCGGCCCGTTGCCCGGCTGCCACGCCGGAGCTCCCTCGTACAGGCAGGCCATGAAGCCAAAGCCATCGCTGTTCGATCCCACTAGGTTGCCGTCATCCCGCACGACGATCGTGTTGATGGCGCCAATTCGCTCCGCCGCGTGATCCAGCGTATCGACGAGCGCGGCGGCTGCCTCCTTGTGCGGTATCGTGACGTTCACCCCGGCGATGCCAAGCGTGGGGAGGGCCCTGAGCACGGCGCCGAGCCGCTCGGGCGGTATCCCGAAGGGCACATACGCGCCATCGATCGCGTAGCGATCGAGCCAGTAGCCGTGCAGGCGCGGCGAGCGCGAGTGGCTGACCGGCCAGCCGATGACACCAGCGACTTTGGCGCGACCTGACAGGATCACGGCTACTCCGCGAGCGCACCCGCAGCGCGGAGTGCCGCGAGCAGGGGCAATAGCGGAAGCCCGAGGATGGCGAAGTAGTCACCGCTGACACTCGCAAACAGCTGCGCGCCGCGACCCTCGAGGCGATAGCAGCCTACGCTTGCAAGAACCTCATCCCCCTCCTCGGCCAGGTAGGCCTCGAGGAACGGATCGCTGAAGGCGCGTATCCAGAGTTCGGCACGCGCGCTGTGCTCCCAGCGCACCCGCTCATTCTCGACCAGAACCACGGCCGTCTCTAGCCGATGCTCCCGACCGCGGAGCATCCGCAGTACAGCGCGCGCCTCGCCCCGCTCGTGCGCCCTGCCGATGATCTGACCTTCGCACTCGATCACCTGATCAGCGCCGATCACGAGGGCCGCCGGCCACCGCGCCGCGACCGCGATCGCCTTCCGCCGCGCCAGATCGGCAGCCAGCGCGGCGGCTGAACCGCGCCACTCCGCGGTCAGGCACGCCTCATCGATCTCCGCTGGATCGATCGTCACGCCGACCCCGGCCGCGCGTAGCAGCGTGGCCCGCGTCGCGCTCCGTGACGCGAGCACCACCCTCACGACGGAATCGACTCCCCGCGCTGCGCGAGTAGCTGGAGGACCGCGGCGGAGGTCTCCTCGATCGAGCGCCGCGTGACATCGATGACCGGCCAGCCGTGGCGCTCGTAGTAGCGCCGGGCCGCCGCGATCTCCTGCTTCACCGATTCGAGGTCGACGTAGTCGGTCTCCGTCCCCTGCTTGAGCGCGAGCAGCCGGCTGTGCCGAATATGGGTCAGCCGATCCGGACTCGTGGTCAGGCCGACCACGAGGGGGCCGTCGAGTGCTTCCAGCTCGGCCGGGAAGGGCACGCCTGGAACAAGCGGCACGTTTGCCGCCTTGATGCCTCGATTCGCCAGATAGATGCAGGTCGGCGTCTTGGAAGTACGCGACACGCCGACCAGAACTACGTCGGCCCGCTCGAGATCGGCCAACAACTGACCATCGTCGTGCGCAAGGCAGTAGTTCATGGCCTCGATGCGCTCCTCGTAAGCCGCATCCATCGCGTGCTGGCGGCCGGGTTCCTGCCGGCTCTCAATCCCGAAGTAGCTGCCGAGGGCGCTCAGTATCGGATCGAGTACGAAGAGACAGGGCACACCCATGTCGTGACAAACCGCCTGCAGGACGTCGCGGCGTTCGCGATTGACGAAGGTACAGAGCACCAGCCCCGGGCATCCCTTGATGCCCGAAATCACTTGGCGCAGGTGGCTTTCCGATCGCACCATCGTCCAGGGATGCTCGATCGCATCGACCCCGTCGAATTGCACGATGGCGGCCCGGGCGACCTGCTTCAAGGTGTCGCCCGTGGCGTCCGAGACGAGATGGATGTGAAAGGAACGCACGGCGCTACCCTATGCGAGCTGCGGGTACTTGTGAATTCCCGTCATTTGCGGGGGCATCACGATCACTCAGTCCGCCCGGCCCTGGATGCCACCGATTACTCCCAACCGTACGACGATCGCTCCACCTGGGAACACTTTCACCCACATATTCGCAAATACGTGTATCGTCAGAGCGGCGGGCTATAAAGGACATTCTCGCTACCACTTGCCAACATCCTAAAGGCCGGTCCGGCACCTATTGCAACCCCGTGATCATACCCGGTTATCCCCGCTCATATCCCCAAGGGCGGCCCGACCAGCCTTCGCCTCGCCCGAGCTCGTGCCGTTGCTGGTGGAAGCGATAATCCCCGCATTACCTCGGTCCAACAATCTTCTACAACCTTCTCTTGAGAAGAGAGTAGGGGAAGGATAGCCGGCATGAATC
>VGEJ01000397.1 GCA_016869335.1 Alphaproteobacteria bacterium
CGATGATCCTCTCCGGTGAGGTCTTCTTCCTAGGCATGCTTTCCTCCTATATGCCAAGTTGAGATTCTCACTACCAATGGACCTAATATCGCCGGTCAGGTCATTCCCTCCCTGACGCGCGCCGCGCTCATTTCTTCATCAACTGGCGGTCCTGCCGCGCCAGGTGGAGGATCTGCTTGCGCTCGAGGGCCTCGACGTGGCGCACGAAGCGGTACTTGTTCTCGAAGCCGTCGCTCTGGCGCGGGGCGATGCGCGCGTGGCCGGGCGGGATCTTGATGTTGATGAAGCGGCAGCCCTTCTGCGAGAAGGCGAGGTTCAGCTCCCGCTCCAGCCCTTCGGCGGTGTCGACGTTCACGGCGTACGGTACGCCCGAGCCGCGCGCGAGCGCCGCCAGGTCGGTCTTGCCGGAGGTGGCGGTGGCGCGCGGCCCCGTCTTGCCCGAGCCGATCGACTCGTAGACGCCGTTGTCGATCACGAACACCACTAGGTTGTCGGGCGCCTCCTGGCCCATCGCCACCAGCTGCCCCAGCTCCATCAGCACCGAGCCGTCGCCGTCGAGGCAGGCCACCTTGCGGTGCGGTAGCGCGAGCGCCAGGCCGACCGCCATGCCGATGACGTCGCCCATCTGGCCGAGCTGCGCGGTCTGTGGGTGCTCCTCGGTGATCGCCGCCCACTCGAACGACACCGCGCCGATGTAGGTGGACATCATCAGAGCGTCCTTCGGCAGGTGCGCGGCCAGCCGGATGAGCGCGTCGTAGCGTTCCAGCCTCATCAGTCCTCCCAGATGCAGTCGCCGGAGATCAGCACCGCCACCGGGTTCAGCTGCGCCTCGGCCAGGCGCTGCGCCCGCTTAATGACTGCGCGCAGGTCGGCGCGATGGCGCACGATCTGGTAGGGGACGCGCAGGGTCTTTAGCAGCGGCTCGACCACGATGGCGTGCGGGATGGACCAGTGCTCGGTATCGCCGAGGTCGCCGCGGTAGGAGAGCAGCAGCACCACCGGTACGCCGCAGCCGATCGAGATGCGGGCGATGTACTCGGCCGCCACCCGCAGCCCGGAGTTCTCCATGATCAGCGCCGTCTTGCGGCCGCCGAGCCAGGCGCCGGCGCAGACCGAGAAGCCGACGCCCTCGTTGCAGACCGGCACGTAGCGGATGTCCGGGTCGGCGTCGATCAACTCGTGCAGGTTGCGCAGCCAGCCGTCGGGCAGCCCCGAGACGAAGTCGATGCCCGCTTCTTTCAGGCCAGCGAGGGCCGCTTGCGCCGCGTCATTCAGCATCTAACCACCTTAGCACCGGACGCGCGCGGGCAGCCATAAGTGCGGCGTAATGTCGGTTATCACCTTTGAGTCGGCCCAGCGGCGCATGCGCAGCCCGTCGGCCGCCGCCTTGATCTGCTCGCGCAGCCAGATGCACTCGGCCCGGGCATGGGTGCGCTCGTGCCCAAGCAGGTGGAAGCGGACCGGCGGCAGCTTCGAGGGCAGCGGGCGGATGACGATAGGCAACTACGCCTCGAAGTGGCTGAGGAACTGCCGGCTGGTGGTCAGCACCAGGTCGGTGCGGCTGAAGATCGCCGGAATCAGGCTGAAGAACGGCGCGCGCACATGTATGTTGCGGCGCATCCCCCTGGCGCGCATGTGGTAGTCGTCCGGGTTGGTCTCGCCCAGGATCTGCGTATAGGAATTTCAAACCACCTTTTCCCTGATGAACAACGGTACTCCCATCTCGAGAAGAAATCCATCGCGGCCAATCTTGCGCTGTTTGGCGAAGACTCCCCATTCTCGATGAAAATTAACCCCCTGAATCGACCCGAGTTGCCTGGCATCGAGGCACGCTGCCCCCCCCGCCACAGGAGCCCAGGCCGAGCGGGATGCTAGGCCCCTTTGCAGAGCCGTTCTGGCCCTCGGGGGATCAGGCCTCTTGAAATAACTCCGGCCGCCGCGCCGGGGCGCGTGGCGAGGCCCTAGCAGGCAGGCCCAAGTGGGTGAGGATCTTCGCGATCAGCGCCAGCGCCTCGATGGCGGCGATGATCTTCATGTCGCCCCAGCGCTGCGGGCAGTGTTCGAGGTCCAGATCGAAGACGCGCTTCAGAAGCCGAGAGCAGATCCACCGAATGCGCCGATCGGACTTAAACACGGCGCGAGACGACAGACCCAAAGGAGCCACTGCCCTCCAGCGAGGAGCCAGACGCCGATCAAGGCCACGAGCCACACCCCTCCTCCCAGAAACTCGTAGCTGAAGAGGCCCTCCATCGGCTCGACCTTGCCGGTAAGGACGGAG
>VGEJ01000398.1 GCA_016869335.1 Alphaproteobacteria bacterium
CGATATCGGCGCCGAAGCGGTGATGGTGCCGATGGTGGGCTCGGCCGCGCAGGTGCGGCGCATCCTCGACAGCATGAAGTACGCGCCGCAGGGCCAGCGCGGCTTCGCGCCGCAGATCGCGCACGATCGCTACACCCCGGGCTCGGTCATGACCAAGATGCGCGAGGCCAACCGCAAGACCTGCTTCTTCGCCCAGATCGAGACCGCCGAGGGCGCCGAGAACGCCAAGGAGATCGCCGCCGTGCGCGGCGTCGACTGCCTGTGGATGGGCCACTTCGATCTCAGTTGTTCATTGGGCATCGCCGGCCAGTACGACCATCCGCGCTTCAAGGCGGCGGTGCAGCGGGTGGTTGACGCGGCGAAGCAGCACGGCAAGGCGCTCGGCCGCATGGTGCAGGACGTCGAGACGGGCGCAGCGAGCTACCGCCAGGGCTTCACCGTGCTCGCCTATCACGTCGATGCCTGGGCGCTCTATGAGTTCATGAAGGCCGGGGTGAGCGCGCTGCGCACCCGTTGCGCCGCGTGAGCGGCGGGCACCGCGGTCGGCCTAGCTCTCGGCGGCGGCGCGCTTGGCTTCGCGGCGGCGAGCGTGAAGATCGAGGTGGCGCTTGCGCAGCCGCACCGCGCGCGGCGTGACCTCGACCAGCTCGTCGTCGTCGATGTAGGTGATGGCGCGCTCGAGCGTGAACCGGACCGACGGCGTCAGCAACACGTTGTCGTCCTTGCCGGCGGCGCGGATGTTGGTCAGATGCTTGGTCTTCAGCGGGTTGACATCTAGGTCCTCGCCGCGACTGTTCTCGCCGACCACCATGCCGGTGTAGATCGGATCGCCGGGCGCGACGAACAGCGTCCCCCGCTCCTCGAGGTTCCACAGCGCGTAGGCCACCGCAGCGCCGGTCTCGCGCGAGACGAGCGCGCCCTTGTGCCGCGTCGCGATCGGGCCCTTGTGTGGCGCGTAGCCGTGGAACAACCGATTGAGCGTGCCGGTGCCGCGCGTCGCGGTCAGAAACTCGTTGTGATACCCCAGGAGCCCGCGCGAGGGGGCGAGGAACCTCAGCCGCAGCTTGCCGCCGCCCGAGGGCCGCATCTCGGTGAGCTCGGCGCGGCGCTGGCTCAGGCCATCGACCACCACGCCGGCGTACGGCTCATCGACGTCGATCACGGCCTCCTCGATCGGCTCGAGCCGCCGGCCTTGATCATCGCTCTTGAACAGCACGCGCGGGCGGCTGATCGAGAACTCGTAGCCCTCGCGGCGCATCGTCTCCATGAGAATGGCGAGCTGCAGCTCGCCCCGCCCGGCCACTTCGAAGGCGTCGCCATCCGCAGTCGCGGCGACCCGGATGGCGACATTCCCCTCCATCTCGCGCCACAGCCGGGCGCGGATCTCGCGCGAGGTCAGCCGCTCGCCCTCGCGCCCGGCGAGTGGCGAATCGTTGATCGAGAACGTCACGGCGATGGTCGGCGGATCGATCGGCTGGGCTGGGAGCGCGGCGCCGAGCTCCGGCGCGCCAATGGTATCGGCGACGCTCGCCTCCGTGAGCCCGGCGAGCGCCACGATATCGCCCGCTTCGGCCTCCTCCGTCGGCACCCGCTCGAGGCCGCGGAAGGCCAGCACCTTGGTGATGCGGCCCTCCTCGATGAGAGCGCCGGCGCGGCTGAGCGCCTTGACGGCCTGGTTGGGCCGCACCCGGCCGGAATGGATGCGTCCGGTCAGGAGCCGCCCAAGGTATGGGTTGTACTCGAGCGTCGTCGCGAGCAGGGCGAACGGACCCGCGCGATCGACCTCGGGCGGCGGCACGTGGTCGAGGATCACACCGAACAGCGAGCCGAGGTCGGTGCGCGGGCCTTCCGGGGCGGGCGCCGCCCAGCCCTCCTTGGCCGAGGCGAACAGGGTCGGGAAATCGAGCTGCGCGGCGCTGGCATCGAGCGCGGCGAACAGGTCGAACATCGCGTTCTGGACCTCGTAGGCACGCTGGTCGGGCCGATCGACCTTGTTGATGACCACGATCGGGCGCAACCCGATCGCCAGCGCCTTGCCGAGCACGAACTTGGTCTGCGGCATCGGCCCCTCGGCGGCATCGACCAGCACCAGCACGCTATCGACCATGTTGAGGATGCGCTCGACCTCACCGCCGAAATCGGCGTGCCCCGGGGTATCGACGATGTTGATCCGCACGCCCTGCCACAGCACCGAGGTGCACTTGGCGAGGATCGTGATGCCACGCTCGCGTTCGAGGTCGTTAGTCGAGCGCCCGTTCGGCGACCTGCTG
>VGEJ01000399.1 GCA_016869335.1 Alphaproteobacteria bacterium
TGCCAGGACCGCGCGCTCGCCGAGGCCGCCGAGCCCCGCCCGGCGCAAGAGCGGGCCAGCGAGCGCATCGGTGAGGAGGGCCGCGAGCACGAGGAACAGGGGGTCCGCCGGCGCCGCGGTGACCGGCCCGGGCGCGAGGGTCTCCACGCCGCAAGCATGCGGCGCGCGGTCGGGATGCGTCAACTGACTGGGACAACCGCTGCTGCTCCGCTTGGCGGCGATGGCGGCGGCCCGCAGGCGCGGCTATGCTTGCCGGCATGGAGAATGGGCGGGGCGTGATCGCGGGGCGGGTGAGCCGACAAACCCTGATCCTCGGCGTCGCGCTGGCGGCGCTGCTCCTCTACGTTGCTGACATGGTGCGAAGCGGCGGCGAGGGGTTCAGCCTGCTGCCGCGCGGTCCCGCGGTCGGGGCCCCCTTCGCCCTGAGCGATCCCGGCGGGGCGATCGTGCGCGAGAGCGATTTCGCCGGCCAGTTCCGCCTCATCACCTTCGCGACGACCCGGTGCGCGGCGATCTGCAGCGACGATCTCGCTGCCATGCGAGAGGCGCGCGTTGCCGCGGCGGCGGCAGGTGGTGCAGTGGCCGCCATTGTCGTGGTCCTCGATCTCGAGCCGTTCGCGACCGTTGGCCTGGCGCCACTGGCAGGGCGGTTCCCCGGCGAGATCAGCGTTCTGGGCGGCCCTGTCGCAGAAGTGGCGGCGCTGGCTGCGGCCTATGGCGTGGTACCGGCGGCGCTGGTTGCCGAGGAATCGGCCGGGTTCGTCTTCCTGATGGGACCGGACGGCGGCTACGTCGCGCACTTCCCGGCTGGCACCGCGCGCGCGGAGCTGATCGGCGCGGTGCTCGGCTATATGGAGCTCTCGTGACACGATCGGACCCGATCGCCGAGATCCAGCCGTTCTGGCGCCGCAAGCGGCTGTCGCAGTTGACCAAGGCGGAGTGGGAATCGCTCTGCGATGGCTGCGCCAAGTGCTGCCTGCTCAAGCTCGAAGATGCCGACACGGGCGAGATCGCCTACACCGACGTTGCCTGCCGGCTCCTCGATCTCAACACGTGCCGGTGCCGCAACTATGCCGAGCGCAACCGCATAGTGCCGGACTGCATTGTCCTTTCCGCCAAGATGGTGAGATCATTGTCATGGCTGCCCGAAACGTGCGCCTACCGCCTGGTGAGCGAAGGAAAGGACCTTCCCCTGTGGCACCCGCTCGTTTCGGGAGACCTCGAGTCGGTGCACCGCTCGAGTGTTTCCGTGCGTGGACGAGCTATTTCGGAGGACGACGCGGGCGATCTCGAGGAGCGTATAGTAGACTGGTCTCGTTGACGCCCAGACCCCACGGGACGGCCATGACCAAGACCCACCCGCTTGCCGGCGTGTTCGCGGCGGCGCTCACGCCGCTCGATGACCGGCTCGAACCGGATCATGCAGCGCTCATCGCGCACTGCCGCTGGCTTCTGGCCCATGGCTGCGATGGCGTGGCGGTTCTCGGCACGACGGGCGAGGCCAACTCGTTCGGGGTTTTCGAGCGCCTCCGCCTGATCGAGGCTGTGGGGACGGCCGGCCTGCCGCGTGAGCGGCTGATGATCGGTACCGGCTGCCTTGCGATTCCCGACACCGTCGAACTGACACGGGCGGCCGTTGCGGCGGGCGCGGGCGGCATCCTCATGCTGCCACCCTTCTACTACAAAGGCGTCAGCGACGATGGGCTGTTCGCCTATTATGCGCGCGTCATCGAGAGAGTTGCCGACCGTAGATTGCAGATCTATGTCTATCACTTCCCCAAGCTCACGGGCATCGACTTGGCCGTCGGGCTGATCGTCCGGCTGCACCGCGCCTACCCCGAGACCATCGTCGGCATGAAGGACAGTTCGGGCGAATGGGCCAACATGCAGGCGGTGCTGCAGGCCCTGCCGGGCTTCGCCCTATTCTCCGGCACCGAGGTTCACCTCCTGGCGACGCTCCGAGCCGGCGGTGCCGGCACCATCTCGGCGACGGCCAACCTGACCGCGCCGCTGTGCGCGCGGGTCTACGCCGCCTGGCGCGGCGGGGCACCAGAGGCCGACGCGCTGCAGGCCGAGCTCACCGCGCTGCGGCAGCGGCTGCAGGCCTATCCGGCCGTCGCCTCGCTCAAGGAAGCCATGGTGCGGCTCAGCCAGCGCGCAGCGTGGCGCGGCCTCCGGCCGCCGCTCACCAACCTGAATGCCGGCCAGGTCGCCGCCTTGTTCGCCGATCTCGACCGCGCCGCAACGGCGCTGCCGGCCG
>VGEJ01000400.1 GCA_016869335.1 Alphaproteobacteria bacterium
AGAACTGGCCGCTCGGACCGCGCTGCTGGGACTGTTGTGCGCGGCCGCCGGGCTGGCCTTCCTGATACTGGGGGCGGTGGCCCTTCGGCGCTCCGTGCTCGCGCCGATCAGTCGCCTGCGCCGCTCACTGGAGGACGGCACCGAGGCCCCTGCCGTGGCGCTCGACGGGGGCGGCGAGGTCGATGCATTGGCACGGGCGGTGAGCGTGGTGACCACGCGGCTCGGCGAGGATCGCGACCGAGCCCGTGAGGCTCGGGAGGCGCTCGAACGGGAAGTCGCGCTGCGGACCGCCGCCGTGGCCGACGCCAACGCCCGGCTGACGACCGAGCTGAGGCAACGCCACGAGATCGAGGAGGAGCTGCGCCGCGCCAAGGAGCGCGCCGAAGCGGCGAGCCGCGCCAAGTCGCAGTTCCTTGCCAGCATAAGCCATGAGTTACGCACCCCACTCAACGCCGTCATCGGCTTCGCCCAACTGCTTGAGCGCCAGACCTTCGGTCCGCTCGGCGATGGACGCTACGTGCAGTACGCCGGCGACATCGAGTCGAGCGGGTCGCACCTCCTCGAGATGATCAACGACATCCTCGACATCGCGCGGATCGAGGCCGGCGAGCTCGTCCTTGCGCTTTACCGGACCGAGCTCGCCCCGCTCGTGCGGGCGGCGCGGCGCAACTGCGCTGAGAGGGCGAAGCACAAGCGGATCACGATCGAGAGCCGGCTGGCAGAGGCTCCGATCGCCCTCGACCTGGACCGGGCGCGGGTCGTTCAGGTGCTCGATGAACTGCTCGACAACGCCATCAAACACACGCCCGAAGGCGGTGCCGTCACGGTGATGGTCGCGGCGCTGTCCGAGGGCGGGGCCGAGGTCGTCATCGCCGACACCGGTATCGGCCTGGCCGCAAACGATGTTGCCACTGCGCTCGCGCTGTTCGAGCAGGTCGATGCTTCGTTCGCGCGCCGCCACCAGGGAGCCGGGCTTGGCCTGCCCCTCAGCCAGCGTCTTGTCGATCTCCACGGCGGCACGCTCTCGATCACGGGCGCGCCGGGCGCCGGCACGATCGTGCGGCTCGTTTGGCCGGCGCCCGCCGCCGAGGCGGCGGCGTAAGCGAGATTGACTCGGCGGGGCCGACCCCCTATACAGCGCCACGGTTGCTGCCCGAG
Organism: Alphaproteobacteria bacterium; assembly: GCA_016869335.1. Lineage (GTDB taxonomy): Bacteria > Pseudomonadota > Alphaproteobacteria > VGEJ01 > VGEJ01 > VGEJ01. The sequence goes on from VGEJ01000400.1 coordinate 1,159, forward strand.
GGGCAGCGCGGCGGAGACTGGCGTCGGTGAAACGGACCTATCAGCCGAGCGTGCTTGTGCGCAAGCGCCGGCACGGTTTCCGTGCTCGCATGGCGACGGTCGGCGGGCGCCACGTCTTGTCACGGCGGCGGGCCAAGGGGCGCAAGCGTCTCTCGGCCTAGGCGGGCGTCATGCTCGGTCGCCTGACGCGACGGGCGGAGTATCGCCGGGTGGCCGGATCGCGGCAGCGAGTGTCAACTCCCGGAGTGATCGTGCAGACAGCGCGCCGTCAGGGCGACGCGGAGCCCAGGTTTGGTGTCACCGCTAGCCGCAAGGTTGGCGGCGCGGTCGAGCGCAATCGCGCTCGCCGCCGCCTGCGGGCGCTGGCGCGCGAAGTGCTCGCGCTGCACGCGGCCGCGGCCGACTACGTCCTGATCGCTCGGCCCGAGACGGTTGCCAGACCCCACCCGGCGCTGCGCGCCGATCTCGAGAATGCACTGCGCCGGCTCGGCGCCTGGAACGAAGGCGGGCACAGCGCCGACAACCCGCCCGCCCGCACATGACCGTGACGGTCGCCATCCTGCGTGGTCTGATTCGAGTCTACCGGGTGGCGCTGTCCCCGGTCCTGCCGCCGAGCTGTCGCTATGAGCCGACGTGCTCGGCCTATGCCGCTGAGGCGCTGGCGCGCCATGGCGCGATGAATGGCGGCTGGCTTGCCGTGAAACGCTTGGCGCGGTGTCACCCTTGGGGCGGTTCGGGCCATGACCCGGTGCCGGCAGGAACACGCCGGCAGAGGCCCGGTGCATGACCGACCAACGCAACCTCATTCTGGCGATCGCCTTGTCTGTGGCGATCATCGTCGGGTTCGAGCTCGTGCACACGTTCTTGGCACCGCCTCCGGTCGCGGTGACGGCGCCGGCCCCGGTCGCCGGCGAGGAGGCCGCCCCCGGCAGCGGGGGCGTGACGATGCGGCCGCCGAGCGAGCGGGTCGGCGGCAGCGGCGATGTTGCAGCCGGCACAGCGCTGGCAACGCGCACGGCGGCTCTCGCGCGTGAGCACCGGATCGCCTTCGCCGCGCCGCGAGTGGCGGGCTCGATCGCGCTGCGCGGCGCGCGGCTC
>VGEJ01000401.1 GCA_016869335.1 Alphaproteobacteria bacterium
CGGAATGTGAGCACCGTCACACATGTCAGGTGCCCCGACATGGCGGCGACGGCCCGCAGGGAGCGGAGGTCGCCTACTCCGCGACCGTTGCCGCCGGCAACGCGTCGAGCACAGGCAAGGTGAAGATGTGCTGCTGGGTCCGGACACCGCGCAACCGGTAGAGCCCGAGCGCCTCGAGCCGGCCCGGCAGCCGGTCGGCGACCGCCTTCGAGACCGCGATCGGTCGCCCAAGGGTGCGCGTCAGGTGCTCGAGCCGGGTCACGAGATTGACCGCCGGACCGATGGCGGTGAAGTCGAGCCTGCCGGACGCACCGATGTTGCCGTAGATGACGTCGCCGAAGTGCAGGCCGATGCCCAAGCGCAGCACGGGCTCGTGCGCCGCGCGCCGCGCCCGGTTGAGCTCGGCCATGCCGGCGGCAGCGGCGCTTGCCGCGGCCAAGCCGGCCGCGCAGACGCTGGCCTCGTCACGCTCCGCCGTGGCGCGAAAGATCGCCAGCACAAAATCACCGATGAACTTCAGAACCTCGCCGCCATGAGCGTGCACCGGCGCCACCATGCGGGCGAAGTAGTCATTGAGCAGCGCTATGAGCTGGTTGCCCGACAACCGGACGGCCAGCGCCGTGAAGCCGCGGAGGTCGCAGCTCCACACGGCGGCCGGAATGGTCTCACCGTCGCCGCGCACGATCTGGCCGCTCAGAATGCGCCGGCCCGCGTCCTGGCCAACGTAGATGTCAAGGAGACCCGTCGCCAGGCGGCGCAGGGCCTGGACCTCGACGACGCGGGCGAACAACGGCAGGAGCGCGAACATGCGGTCGAGATCGCCGCGGCTGAAGCCGCGCGGCGCATCGGTCGTGACCGAGACGACGTTGACGTGTCCGGTCGAGAACTCCACCGGGACGCAGACAAAGTCCGTCGCGCCTTCGGCCCTGATCTCCGCGAGCAGCGGAAAGTCGAACAGCGCCTTGGGGCCGACAAGGCGGCGGCGGATCGCCCGCCGCTCCCGCGTAACCGCCGCGACGGGACTGCGCACGAACTCGGGGGACGTCACGACCGCACGCGGCGCATCCACCGCGTCGGCGCCTTTGCCGCGCACCCAGAGATAGCGGCTGCCGAACAGCTCCGGATGCAGGGTCGACATCAGGTAGTTGAGACGGAGCACCGGAATGCCCCAGGCGTTCATCCTCTCGGCCAACGCGCTGACCAGCTCTAGCGTCGTCGGAATGCGATAGGCATCCTCGATCAGCCACTGCGCGATGGGGTCGGTGCGCCGGTTCACGGCACCGATCGGGATATAGATGCGCTCGGCCACCTGCCGCACTCAGGGCGGTAGCGGAACGTCCGGCACCCATAGGTAACCGTCGCCATCGCGGACATAGGCCTCGCGGAGGCCGTGCGGCTTGTCGGCCGCCGGGGCCAGAATCGTGAAGCCAAGCCGCTGCGCCGCCGCCACGGCTGCATCGGGGTCGCGGCCGTGCAGCCGCAGCTCGGCGCCCATGCCCCGCGGCGCGACGCCCATGAGTTGCGGGTACAGGGGATGCCGGTCGTAGGTGTGATCGGCGTGAAGGCACCACTCAGCATCCCCGTGGCGAAAGACGGCGAAATCCTCATCCACATGAACGCTCGCGGCCGCCAGCACCTCGCGATGAAACGGCAGCGCCGCCGCGATGTCGCGGACCAGAAGGTTGATCGTGAGCCCGCGCAGGCTGCGCCCATACTCGGGCGCCGGCATCCAAGGCGTCCGCGTGCTCTTCACCGCCATCAGCCGGCGCTCCCGGGCCGGCCGGCGAGACGGACGAAGTTGTCATAGAGGCGCCGGGCATCGCGATTGAAGGTGGCGAGCTGCGCCGCCGCCGCGCTTTCGAGGCGATGGAGCGCGCCCGCGCCCATCACGCGATCGAGCGCGGCCTCATAGGCCGGCACGCAAGCCCATTCGGGCACGGTCGCCTGGGTCAGCTCGACATGGTACTGCACACCGTAGGCCAATCGGCCGAAGCGCATCGCCTGAATAGCGCAATCGGGCGAGGTGGCAAGGGTGACGGCCCCGGCCGGCGGCGCCAGCACGGCCGAGGAGTGCCACTGCAACACGGTGAAGCGATCGGGCGAACCGGCGAGCAGCGGGTCGTTCCGTCCCGCCTCGGTCAACGCGACCTGGCACAGCCCGACCTCCGGGCGCGCCATCGGTCCGACCTCGCCGCCGAGCGCGGCACCGAGGAGCTGGTGGCCGAGGCAGATGCCGAGAAACGGCATGCCGC
>VGEJ01000402.1 GCA_016869335.1 Alphaproteobacteria bacterium
CGTGCTTGGACGCATCGGCGCTCGCTGAAGCTGCGGCCGAGCCGCGCCTGCGGGCGCTCGCCAATCTGCTGACGTGTATCGGCGGCATGGAGTTCGCGCCCAGACACGACAGCCTCATCCGTCTCGCCGAGGCGCTGACCGCAGACCTCGGGACCGGCCGCACGCTGCACGGCTGTCGCATCGTCCCACGGCGCGGCATGGTGCTGCTCTACCGCGAGGCCGCCGCGCTGGCGCCGCCGCTGACCCCGGCGCCAGGGGCACAGGCGCTGTGGGATGGCCGCTTTGCCGTGCGGCTCGCCGCCCGCTGGAGCGGCTGGCGGGGCGGCGCAGTCAGCATCGGCGCCGTCGGCAACGCCGGGTTGCAGGCGCTCGGGAAGGGGGTGCGGTCCACCGCGTTGCATCTTCCGCGTGCGGTGTTGCCGACCCTCCCGGCACTGTGGCGCAACGGAGTTTTAGTCGCCGTGCCGCATCTTGACTGGGGGGAGGTAGGGCTCGATCGCGCCGCGCTGTCCGTCATGTTCCGCCCGCGCCGCGCGCTTCTCGGCGCGCCGGTCGCGGTTGCCGCGGCGCGCGCGAGCATTATGTAAGATGGTGAAACCACCGGGGCATTGGGCTAGTCTGTAAACGGGCCGGTCTGCCGCCGGCATCAAGCGAGGTCGGTGCGTGAGCAAGTTCGGCAAGAACCTGGCGCTCTGGGTGATCATCGGGCTGTTGCTGATCGCCCTGTTCAATCTGTTCCAGAGCCCCTCGTCGCGGGGTCCGGTGACCTCGCTGGCGTTCTCGGACTTCCTCACCGAGGTCGCCGCCGGGCAGGTCGCGGACGTGACTATCCAGGGCCATAGCATCAACGGCCACTACGGCGACGGCCGCGCCTTCTCGACCTATGCGCCCGACGATCCCACCCTGGTGCCGAGACTGCAGGAGAACGGGGTCCGCATCAGCGCCGCGCCGCTCGAGGACAACGTTCCCTCGCTGTTCGGCATCCTGGTGTCTTGGTTCCCGATGCTCCTCCTGATCGGCGTGTGGATCTTCTTCATGCGCCAGATGCAGTCGGGCGGTGGCAAGGCGATGGGCTTCGGCAAGTCGAAGGCCCGGCTCCTCACCGAGCGGCAGGGCCGAGTGACGTTCGAGGATGTCGCCGGTATCGACGAAGCCAAGGAAGAGCTGCAGGAGATCGTCGAATTCCTCAAGGACCCGCAGAAGTTCCAGCGCCTCGGCGGGCGCATCCCGAAGGGCGCGCTGCTGGTCGGCCCGCCCGGCACCGGCAAGACCCTGCTGGCCCGCGCCATCGCCGGCGAGGCCAACGTGCCGTTCTTCACCATCTCGGGCTCCGACTTCGTCGAGATGTTCGTCGGCGTCGGCGCCAGCCGCGTCCGCGACATGTTCGAGCAGGGCAAGAAGAACGCGCCCTGCATCATCTTCGTCGACGAGATCGACGCGGTCGGCCGGCACCGCGGCGCCGGACTTGGCGGCGGCAATGACGAGCGCGAGCAGACCCTCAACCAGCTTCTGGTCGAGATGGACGGGTTCGAGGCGACGGAGGGAGTCATCCTAATCGCGGCGACCAATCGGCCGGACGTGCTCGATCCCGCGCTTCTGCGGCCGGGCCGCTTCGACCGCCAGGTCGTGGTACCCAACCCGGACATCCTCGGCCGCGAGAAGATCCTGAAAGTGCACGCCCGCAAGGTGCCACTGGGACCGGACGTCGAGATCCGCACAATCGCGCGCGGCACGCCGGGCTTCTCGGGCGCCGATCTGGCCAACCTCGTCAACGAGGCGGCGCTGCTCGCCGCGCGCAAGGGCAAGCGCGTGGTGACGATGTCCGACTTCGAGGACGCCAAGGACAAAGTGATGATGGGGGCCGAGCGCCGCTCGATGGTGATGAGCGAGGACGAGAAGCGCCTCACCGCTTACCACGAGGCGGGGCACGCCCTGGTCACCAGCCAGTGCTCAGCGTCCGATCCGATCCACAAGGCCACCATCATCCCGCGCGGCCAGTCTCTCGGCCTCGTCCAGCGGCTCCCGGAACGCGACCGCTACTCGCATTCGCGCGAGTACCTGGAAGCCTCGTTGGCGATCGCGATGGGCGGGCGCGTCGCCGAGGAGATGATCTTTGGCGCCGAGAAGGTCACCACGGGTGCGGCGAGCGACATCAGACAGGCGACCGAGCTGGCACGGCGCATGGTGACCGAATGGGGAATGAGCACAGCGCTCGGCCCGCTGCGCTACAGCG
>VGEJ01000403.1 GCA_016869335.1 Alphaproteobacteria bacterium
AGCGCTCGACCAACGCGACATCGGCGGCGGACAGGAGCCGCTCGCCGTCCGCGGCGCCCATCAAGCCGCGCCCGAACAGCAGGTTCTCGACGATGGTGGCGTCCAGGATGGTCGGTCGCTGCGGCATGTAGGCGAAGGTCCGCGCGCGCGCCTCCGGGCTGAGCGCGTGCGCCGGCGCGTCGCCGATGCGAACGGTCCCCTGTTGCGGTGCGGCCTGACCGATCAGCAGTTTCAGCAACGTCGACTTGCCCGAGCCGGCTCCTCCGATCAGGCCGAGCCAGCCCGTGGGCGCTATGTCGACGGACACGTTGCTGATCCCGCCGACGAGCGCGCCGTCAGCCGACGTGTAGCGGAACGTCGCCCCCGCTACCGCGAGCGGGACCGGCGCCAGCGGCGGCGCATCGGGCTCGGCACCCCTCCCCCGCTGCGTGGCGGCGTGCGGGGGCATCGCTGCCTCGTACTCGAGCAGGCGCTCGATGCTCGTCGTACCCATGGCCAGGCGCAGCCGATGCACCACGAGGTCCGCAGAGTTAGCGAGCAGGCGCGGCAGCACGTGGATGATGACCGGGATGAGCGCGAGGCCGCTCGCTGGGGCGCCCTCGGGTCCGAGCGACATGGCCACGAGCACCATCGTGGCTACGGTGAGCACCGCTGCGCCGCGCTGGCTGAGATTCAGCAGGGCATTCAGTCGGACGTAGCGCCTGTAGATGTCGGCACGCGCCTGCAGCCGGGCGCCGAACGCCCTGCCCAGCGGCTCAAACAGGTTGGTCGCCCGGATCTCCTCCGCCGCCCCGAGCAGGTCCTCGAAGGTGGCCTTGACGCCGTCATCGGCCTCGAGATGCAGCCGGTCCAGCTCGTGGATGGGCCGCGTGATGCGGCGCGCCAGCAGCGTTCCCGCGACGCACGCGCCGAGCGCGACGGCGGCGAGGACCCAGCCCCGCGCGAGGAAGAAGGCGAGGTTGCTCGCCAGCAGCGCTGCCGACCAGCAGGCGCCGGTCACCTGCGTGCGGCGGTCGAGCGCGCGGCCGAGGTCGACGCCGATGCGGTTGACGATCTCCCCGGGGGAGCAGCGCGCGAAGAAGGCCTCGTCCTGGCGCACGAGATGGAGGAGCATCTGCTGCTCGAGGTCGCTGCGCGACTCGACGTCCAGACGTCCCGTGTAGTGCTCGTTCCAGTAACTGACTGCGAGCCGGAGCGTGCTGATCAGGAAATAGCTCAGCAGCAGGAGCAGCGGCACGGTGAGCCCGAGCCGCACACCGAGCTCGCCGATCAGCCCCTGCGAGGCATCCGGTTCCCCGCGCGCCAGGGTCGTGCCCAGCGCTCGCGTGAGCGCCTCCAGCGCGAGGTTCTGCCCGTAGTCGAGGCATGACGCCGCGGCGGCCATGGCGAGCAGCAGGAGCAGCAGCTTGCGATAGCGGGGATGCCAGATGCGGAACCACGGGCGGAGCCCGCGGTCCGGCTCGCGCGTTCCGGCATCCAGAGATGTGCGCACGTCCCGTGACCTGAATCTGTTGCGCCACCGATTGGAAGGACCGGAAGAGGCGGGCGGGCCGCCAAGTTAACCCGCGCCCACGACCGCTGGCAAGGCTTGGAGCGAGCGGCGGTTTGCAGCTTGCCGCTGCTGTGCGCATTCGCTAACATCTCGGGGCGTCGCCCCGAGCGCGGGCTCGTCTTCCGGTCCAGTCGGCAGGGAGGGAGTAACCTATTCGGTCGCTCGTCATCGGGTTTGACGCAGACTGGTCGAGAGCAACTGCAAAACCAAAGGAGGCTCGAGCTATGGCGAACAGGCCGACCGTGAAGATCACGAGGGATGGCGACGACAAGATCAGCATCACGTTCCCGAAGGGAACGCGCGCAGCCATCCGGGCCGAAGTGCCTCTCGATGAGCTGCTGCAGACGCTCGGCGGCCCGGAGCCGGACGTCGAGGGACAGGGGGAGAATCCGATCCGCACGATCGGCGTGCGCCGATGAGCTGCTGCAGACGCTCGGCGGCCCGGAGCCGGACGTCGAGGGACAGGGGGAGAATCCGATCCGCACGATCGGCGTGCGCCCGATCAAGGGGAACAGTTAACAGCGCGCTTTGCGCGAAAGCACCCAATGTCACGCGTCCTCCTCCTCAACTGCCCGTGGTCCTTCGTGGGATCCCCCGCGCTGGGCGTGAGCTTGCTGAAGGGCATCCTGGGGCAGCGTGGCATGGCGTGCGACATCGCCTATCTC
>VGEJ01000404.1 GCA_016869335.1 Alphaproteobacteria bacterium
CATGCCGCGGCCGATCGCCTCGCGGATCGCCCCCTTCTCGGCCGCGAGCCACGGGTGCGCATCCTCTTCCCAGGCATCCATCGGCCCGCCCATCGCCCACAGCGCATCGTAGCCCGCAAGCGGCGGGATCGGTTCGCCAGCGTCGAGCTCAACGGCATCCCAGCCGAAGCCGTCCGCGGCCAGGAAGTCGCGGAAGACGCCCGGATGCTCGACCGCGATGTGCTGAAACACCAGGACCTTCACGCGGTCTCCACCGGCTCGTGGGCCGACCGGGCGAGCGACACACCGATCATCGAGTCGCGGGTGACCAGGCTGGCCAGCGCGGCCTCGCTCCAGCCCTCGGTTCCGGCAGGGCGTCGCGGCAGCACCAGGTAGCGCAGGTCCGCGGTGGAGTCATGCACCCGCACCTCGACATCGTCCGGGATGACGGTGCCGAACTCGGCCAGCACAGAGCGCGGCTCGTGCACGGCGCGCGAGCGGTAGGGTCGCGATTTGTACCAGTCGGGCGGGATCCCCAGCACCATGCGCGGGTAGCACGAACACAGCGTGCAGACGATGAGGTTGTGAACCGCAGCGGTGTTCTCGACCACCTTGAGGATCGTCGGTCCCATCTCGATGCCCAGCTCCGCCGCCGCCGCGGTTCCATCGGCCAGGAGCCGGGCCTTGTAGGCCAGGTCGTGCCAGGCGCGCGCGACCATGCGCGCGCCGAGGTGCGGTCCGCGTGCGTCCATCGCCTCGATCGCCCGCCGGACGTCGGCAGCGCTGAGAATGCCCTTCTCGACGAGGATCTCGCGCACCGCCCGGCCCAGCCGCGCGTACTCGCTCGGCGGCCCGTCCTCGGCCGCGGCCGGCGCATGGGCGTGGCCGTGATCATGGGGGTGCCCAGTCATGGGGCATCTCCTGCGGGCTCGAGCCAGTGGCTATAGATCTCGACTTCGAGCGAGTCGCGGCCGACGCCGCGGTAGTCCGGCCACACCTCGGACTGGGCGAAGTGGACGCGATAGAGCGGCTGTCTCGGGGTACCGTCGTGGCCGTAGGCCAGCGTCTCGGGATTGCCGAAGTCACCGCAGTACTGGACGATCCGGCCGCGCTTGCCGCGGACATAGAACGGGGTGCGGATATGGCCCGGCGGATAGGCTGCACGGACGCGGACGGCCGTGCCGAGCGCCAGCGGGGCGCTCACCGCTCGGCCTCCTCGCGCGCCGCGATGGTCGCCACGCGGTCTGCCACTTCGGCCTGGGTGAGGACGCCCTTCTCGACCAGCGCGGCCGTGATCGAGTGGATCCAGCGCTCGTAGTAGCCGAGCCGGTCATAGGCGTCGGGCGGCAAGGCCTCGATGCCGCGCCGCAGCTCATCCACCCGGATGATGCCCTGGCGCGACAGGAGGACCAGGAGGGCATCGACCTCCTTCTCCCATGCCGCCAGCACGTGGTCGGCCCGCTCGACGCGGCCCGCCGGCAGCCCGCCCATGTCGTGATGGCGGCGGAGCGGTGTGTCGCTCATGATTCATTGTCGGACAACCCGTCCCCGCAGGCAACGCCATAGCCGTGGGCACCGTCGCGCCGTCGCCGCGCCGCGGTTGACTTCCGCCGTCATGACCGGGATGCTCCGGCCCGGTTCACCACGGGTGCTTCATGACCGACGGCCTGGCCGAGACGCGCGCCCTCGATCCACGCAAGTTCCGCGACCCCGACCGCACCGCCAGGGGCGAGCGGCGGGCCAGCGTGGCGCTCCGCGCGCTGAGCACGTTGTGGTTCAACACCGGCACGCTGTGCAACCTGACCTGCACCCACTGCTACATCGACTCGAGCCCGCGCAACGACCGCCTCGCCTATCTGTCGCTCGCCGAGGTGAGCGGTTACCTCGACGAGATCGCCGTGACGGGCCTGCCTACGGCCGAGATCGGCTTCACGGGCGGGGAGCCGTTCATGAACCCCGACATCCTCGGCATGCTCGCGGCGTGCCTCGAGCGCGGCTTCCGAGTCCTGGTGCTGACCAACGCCATGCGGCCGCTGCGCAAGTGCGCGACAGGATTGCTCGCCCTCAAGGAGCGGCACGGCGCGCGGCTCCGCATCCGCGTTTCGCTCGACCATTACACCGAGGCGCTCCACGCCACCGAGCGCGGGCCGCGCTCGTGGGGCGCCACGCTCGGCGGACTCGCCTGGCTCGCTCAGCAGGGTTTCGCCGTCGCGG
>VGEJ01000405.1 GCA_016869335.1 Alphaproteobacteria bacterium
CCGCGGTCAGGATCTCGTCGGTCGTGGCGCTCGAGGCCTTGGCGTGGATGTTGGGCTTGAGCCAGGCCATGAGCGGCGCGAAGTCGCCGCGTGCGAGAGCGGACGGGATCCCGGGCACGTCGCGCACGGCCGCCTCGAAGAGCTGTGCGGCGGCGAGCGCGCCGAGCGTGTAGGTCGGGAAGTAGCCCCAGGCGCCGCCCGGCCAGTGGATGTCCTGCAAGCAGCCGTCCTTGTCGTCGCTCGGCATGATGCCGACGAGCTCCTTCATGCCCGCATGCCAGGCGCCAGGCAGGTCGTCGAGCTTGAGGTCACCGGCGATCAGCGCGCGCTCGAGCCGGAAGCGCAGGATGACGTGGCAGGGATACGTCGCCTCGTCCGCATCGACGCGGATCAGGCCGCGCGACACGCGCGTGTAGTGGCGATGCAGGTTGTCGACGCTCCACGCCGGGCCGCTGCCGCCGAGCTCGCGCGCCGCGAGCGGTGCGAGGAACGAGACGAACTCGCGGCTGCGGCAAGCCTGCATCTCGACGAGCAGCGACTGGCTCTCGTGCAGCGCCATGCCGCGCGCGGTCCCGACGGGCTGCAGGCGCCAGTCCGCCGGCAGGCCGCGCTCATACATCGCATGGCCGGTCTCGTGCAGCACGCCCATCAGACCGCGCGTGAAGTCCTTCTCGTCCCAGCGCGTGGTGATGCGCAAGTCCTCGGGCACGCCGCCGCAGAACGGGTGATGGCTGGTGTCGAGACGGCCATGCTCGAAATCGAAGCCGATCGCTCGCATGAGCGTCTCGGCGAGCGCTCGCTGCTTGGCCGCCGGGAACGGGCCGCCGAGCGGCAGGATCGGACCGGCCGCGGCCTGGCGCGCGAGCACGGCCTCGATGAAACCCGGCAGGAATGCCGCGAGATCGTCGAAGATCGCGCCGATGCGCGCCGCATCGGCGCCCGGCTCGTACTCGTCGATGAGCGCGTCATAGGGATCGACGTTGAAGCGCTGGCCCTTGATCCGCGCCGCCTCGGTCGTGAGGTCGAGGACGCGCTGCAACAGCGGCTGCAGACCCTTGAAGTCGTTCGCCGCGCGCGCACCGCGCCAGCGCATCTCGCACTCCGACACCGCGCGCGACAGCGCGGCAACGAGATCGGCGGGCAATGCGCTCGCGTGGCGCCAGGCACGGCGCATCTCGCGCAGGTTCGCCAGGCGCCACGGGTCGAGCGCCGCGCCCTCCTCGCGCTCCGCCTTCTCGAGCAGGTCGCCCACGCGCGGATCGACCATGTGCTCGTGGCTCACGACTTTGAGCTCGGCCAGCTGCTCGCCGCGGATGCCGGCGCCGCCGTCGGGCATCACCGCGGCCATGTCCCACTGCAGGACGCCCGACGCCTCGCCGAGCAGCGACAGGCGACGGAAGCGGCGCTCGAGTTCGGCGTAGGCGGCGGTCATGGCACGGCTCCTGGTTGCGCCGCCGAACTGTGATCGCCGCGGCGGACGATGAAGGCCCAGAACATCGAACGATGCGGCGGCGCGCCGCCATCCGCGGCGACGGCGTCGACGAGTGCCTGCCGATACGCCTCGGGCCCGGTCGTCCGACCGTCCTTGCGGCGGCGGAGCATCGGCCAGGTGATGGCGCGCCAGTGAAGGTCGATCGCGGCCGGCCCACCCAGCGCGACGACCGTGCAGCGCGCATCGGGCGCCTGCAGCGCCGCCAACCGTCCGAGCGCTCCGGCCGGATACTGGCGTAGGCCGTGGAACAGGTAGAGGCGCAGGCACGCCGGCGCCGGCAGGTAGTGGATCTGCAATGTCGGCCCGTCGGACCGCGCGCAGGCCCCTGCTACCGCGGCGAAATAGTCGAGGTCGTTGGGAATGTGCTCGGCTGCGGATTGCGAGAAGAAGAAGTTGTCGTCCGGTGCGATCGTGCCGGCGAAGTCATCGCCGTCGAACGTCGCCAGACGGGCGCCAGGCATCGGATCGTCCCAGGCCGGATGCCGCTGCACGTCGAAGCCGCGGTAGCGGAGCGCAGCACCAACGAGTGCCGCCACCAGGCGACCGGCGCGGCCGGATCCGCATCCCATCTCGTGCATGCGGATCGCGCCGGCCGCCCGGGCGACGGACGGCCAATCGATCGACGCCAGATGCTGTTCGCAGAGAAAACGCGACG
>VGEJ01000406.1 GCA_016869335.1 Alphaproteobacteria bacterium
AGCCCGCTCGCGGTGGCGGCGCACCGCGCGCCGGTCGAACACCGCCGCATCGCTGGTCTCTGGAGGAAGCATCGGGCGTCAGCTCAGGTGGAAGCCGGCGTAGCCTTCTGCCGCGATGGCGGCACAGGCCTTAACATAGGTCGGAAAGCCGCCGATGTAGGGCATGAAGACGCGCGGCTTGCCGGGCACGTTGGCGCCGACGTACCACGAGGCGCAGGTCGAGCGCAGCGTCCGGCTGGCGACCTCGGCATTGTGCGCGACCCACGCGTCTTCCGCCCCCGGCTCCGCCGCGATCTGGCGCGCCCCGCGCGCGCCGACATGCGCCACACAGGCCGCGATCCATTCGACGTGCTGCTCGATGGTGGGCAGCATGTTGGTCAGGACCGATGGGCTGCCCGGTCCCGTGACGGTGAACAGGTTGGGGAAGCCGGCGATGGCGAGCCCGAGGTAGGTGCGCGGCCCCGCCGCCCATTTCTGCGCGAGCTTCAGGCCGCCGATGCCGCCGATGTCGATCCGGTTGAGCGCCCCGGTCATAGCATCGAAGCCGGTCGCGAGCACGATGGCATCGAGCGGCCACGTTCGCCCGCCAGCCACGATGCCGCCTTCGACCACGCCCGCGATCGGGTTCTCGGCGATGTCGACGAGCGTGACGTTCGGCTGATTGAAACTCCGCCAGTAGCCGGTATCGAGGCACAAGCGCTTGCACCCGATCACGTGGCGGGGCGCGAGGCGCTCGGCGACCGCCGGATCGCGCACGACCTCCCCGATCTTGTCGCGCACGAACTGTGCCGCAGTCGCATTGGCTTCCGCGCTGCGTAGGAGGTCGGCGAACGCGGCGATGAAGCCGATGCCGCCCTGCGCCCAGCGGGCCTCGTATTCGCGCTGGCGCGCGGCCGGGGTGACGGCGAGCGCCTCAGCTTCGTTGAACACGATGTCGATGCCGGAAAACGTGCGCTTGGCACGTGCCCGCAACGTCGCGTAGTCGGCCTTGATCGCGGCGCTCTCGGCCGGCGGAAGCGGCCGGTTGTGCGCCGGTACCGTATAGGTCGCGGTGCGCTGGAAGACGGTGAGATGATCCGCCCGTTCGGCGATCACCGGAATGGCCTGCACGGCCGAGGACCCGGTGCCGATGATGCCGACCCGAAGGCCGCTGAAGTCGACGCCCTCGTGCGGCCAGTCGCCGGTGTGATAGCGGGGGCCGCGAAAACGCCCGAGCCCGGGAAGGTCGGGCCGGTTGGCGACGGACAGACAGCCGGTCGCCATGACCATGAAGCGGGTCCGCAGCGTTTCCCCCGCCGTGGTCGTCACGCGCCATTCGCTGCGGTCCTCGTCGAAGGCGGCGCTGACGACCCGCGTGTCGAACTGGATGTCGCGGCGAAGATCGAAGCGGTCGGCGACGTGCTCGGCGTAGGCCAGGATCTCGGGTTGCGCGGCGTAGCGCTCGTGCCACACCCAGTCCTGCTGCAGCGCCTCCGAGAACTGATAGGAATACTCCATGCTCTCGACGTCGCAGCGCGCGCCGGGATAGCGGTTCCAGAACCAGGTGCCGCCGACCCCGCCGCCGGCCTCGACCACCCGCACCGCAAGGCCGAGCGCGCGCGCCGCGTGCAGCATCGCGAGCCCGGCAAAGCCCGCACCCACGACCACCATGTCGAGCCGATCGCTAGACATCTCGCATCCCTGGACGATCCTGACAACCGCCCGGCCGTGAGTCGAGCACAGGCTGACGCATCCGCGCCGAGTCGGCGGTAGACTGCCTCGGGTCACAAGCCACGGTGAGGAGCCGGAATGGGACAATACATCGCAGCGCTCGTGCTGCTGGCCGCGCTGGCCGCCGGACCGGCGGCGGCGGAGCTGTCGCGGCTGCCGGTCAAGGGGTTGAAGGGCGGCACCGCGGATGCTCCGACCGTAGCGGTCATCCCGCCAGGCGAATACGCGTGCGGCAACGTCAGGATCGACCCCGATCACGTGACGATCAAGGGCGATGGCGTGATTTGCCGACCCGGGCCCGGCGGGCCGAACTTCAGCATCCGTGGCGACTACGTCACCATCAAGGGCATCACGTTCGCAGGCATGTCGGTTGGCGCCATCTACGATCGGCGCTACCCCCAGCAGGGGCGCGGCTGTCACCTTACG
>VGEJ01000407.1 GCA_016869335.1 Alphaproteobacteria bacterium
GCCGGCGCTGCAGGCCGGCGGGGTCGAGCGCGGCGCGGTCGACGTGGCGGCGGCGCTGGCGCGTGCCGGCTGGCGCGCCTTCGTGGTCTCGAGCGGCGGCTCGCTGGTACATGAAGTTGAACGCGCCGGCGCCCGCCACATCGCGCTCCCCGTGCACAGCAAGAACCCGGTGGTGATGCGGCGCAACAGCCGCCGCCTCGCCGACCTGATCCAGGCCGAGGGAATCGACATCGTGCACGCGCTGAGCCGGGCGCCGGCGTGGAGCGCGCTTGGCGCCGTGCGGCGTACCGGCTGCCACTTCGTCACCGGCTATCACGGCATCTATGGCGGACGGTTGGCGCTCAAGCGTTACTACAACGCCGTGATGACGCGCGGCGAGCGGGTGATCGCGATCTCGCAGTTCGTGGCCGAGCACGTGCAGCGCGTGCACCGCATCAGCGCGGATCGCATCGTCACGATTCACCGCGGCGTCAACCTCCTCCAGTTCGACCCGGCTCAGGTCAGCCGCGAGCGCATCGCGCGGTTGGCGGCCGAGTGGCGGCTGCCCGACGGGGCGCCGCTGATCATGCTGCCGGGGCGGCTAGCGCGCTGGAAGGGTCATCTGGTCCTGCTGCAGGCACTCGCGCGGTTGACCGACCAGGACGCGGTGTGTGTCCTCGTCGGCGCCGGGCACGGCACGCCGGCCTACCGGCGCGCGGTGATGGCGGAGATCGGCGCGCTCGGGCTCGAGAAGCGCGTCCGCCTCGTCGATCGTTGTAGCGACATGCCGGCCGCCTATATGCTGGCGGATGCGGTGGTGTCCGCCTCGACCGACCCGGAAGCGTTCGGACGCGTGGCGGTCGAGGCCCAGGCGATGGGGCGGCCGGTGATCGCAACCGATCATGGCGGCGCCCGCGAGACCGTGCTGCCCGGGGTCACCGGTTGGCTCGTGCCGCCGGGGGACGCGGCGGCGCTGGCCGGCGGCCTGAGCGTCGCGCTGACGCTCGATGCCGCGGCGCGGGTGCGCATGGCCGAGCTGGCCCGAGCGCACGTCGAGCGCCGTTTCACCGTCGAGGCGATGTGCGCCAAGACTCTGGCGCTCTATCGCGACGTCCTCGCGCGAGCGGCGTGAGCCGGCCTTCGGGCGAAGCCTTGACAGGTTGGCGTATCCTCCCCAGTTTCGCGCGCCACGCGAGCCAGCGTCCGACATGACGAGCGCGCCATGATCCGCATCAGCCTGCCCGACGGCCGCGAGCTTTCCTTTGCGGAGCCGGTGACCGGCACGCGCATCGCCGCGGACCTGGGTGCCGCCGAGGGCGCGCTCGCGCTCTGGGTTGATCGTGACATTGTTGACCTGGCAACGCGGATCGAGCGCGATGCCGCCGTGGCCGTGGTCCGGCGCGAGGATCGCGACGCGCTTGAGCTTTTGCGTCACGACGCGGCCCACGTCCTGGCGGAGGCGGCGAAGGAGCTGTTCCCTGAGATCCAAGTGACGATCGGGCCGGCGATCGAGGACGGGTTCTACTACGACTTCTCGCGTCGCACGCCGTTCACCCCCGAGGACCTCGCGGCGATGGAGGCGCGCATGCGCGAGATCGTGGCGCGCGATGAGGTCATCACGCGCGAGGAGTGGGAGCGTGACCGCGCCATCGCCTACTTCACCGCCATTGGCGAGCACTACAAGGCGGAGATCATCGCCGCGCTGCCGGCGGGCGAGATCATCTCCGTCTATCGTCAGGGCAGCTTCATCGACCTGTGTCGGGGGCCGCACCTGCCCTCGACCGGCAAGCTCGGCACCGCGTTCAAGCTGATGCGGCTGGCGGGGGCCTACTGGCGCGGCGACTCGCGGAACGAGATGCTGCAGCGGGTCTACGGCACCGCGTGGCCGTCGGACGCCGAGCTCGCCGCGTACCTGCACCGCCTCGAAGAGGCCGAACGGCGCGACCATCGCCGCATCGGGCGCGAGATGGATCTGTTCCATCTCCAGGAAGAGGCCGCGGGCATGGTGTTCTGGCACCCCCACGGCTGGACCCTCTATCGCACTCTTGAAGCCTACATGCGCGGGCGCCTGCACGCTGCGGGCTACATCGAGGTGCGCACGCCGCAGCTCATCGACCGCTCGCTCTGGGAACAGTCGGGCCACTGGGAG
>VGEJ01000408.1 GCA_016869335.1 Alphaproteobacteria bacterium
CGGGGGGCTAGCTTTCAAACAGCGTGCGAAGTGAGACTCGGGGCCGTCTTCATGAGGCCACTGTCGCACGCATCTGGGACGCAAAGCGAATGCTGGAGTATCTGGTGGGCCGCACGGTGCGTGCGGTGATCACATTCTGGGTGATCGCGACGGTGGTGTTCCTGGCGACGCGGATCACCGGCAATCCGATCGACTTCCTCATGCCGGAGGGCATGGACGCCCAGTCGCGCGCGGCCATGATCGCCTATTTTGGTCTCGATCGGCCGCTTTGGACCCAATACACGAGTTTCTGGCGCTCGCTGGTGGAGGGCGAGTTCGGGCTTGGCCTGATGGAGCGGCGGCCGGTGTCGGTGATCTTCGCCGAGCGCGTCTGGCGCAGCCTTTCGTTGCTTTTGGCGACGCTCATGGTCACTGTGGGGCTTGGCGTGCCGCTCGGCGTGGCAGCGGCGGTCTGGCGCAACAGCACGGTCGGCAATGTGGTCCTGCTCTTCGCCTTCCTCGGCTACGCGATCCCGAATTTCGTGCTCGCCATCCTGCTGTTGCTCACGTTCTCATTCAGCCTGCAATGGCTGCCCAGCGCCGGTTCCGCCACTCTTGCCCACTACGTAATGCCGGTCGCGGCGCTGTCGGCGTTCTTCCTCGCCTCGCTGGTGCGCTACACCCGCAATTCGATGCTCGACGTGCTGTCGCAGGACTACATGCGCACGGCGCGTGCCAAGGGCCTGTCCGAAAGGGCAGTCATACTTCACCACGGCCTGCGCAATGCCTTGATCCCGGTCATCACCGTGATCGGCCTGCAGATGACCACGCTGATCTCCGGCGCCGTGGTCATCGAGACGGTGTTCGCCTGGAACGGCATCGGCGACATGCTGGTCGGCGCCACGCTTCGGCGCGACTACCCGGTGCTGCAATTCGGCGTGCTGATCGTCGCCTGCGCCGTCGTGCTGATCAACATGGCGATCGACCTGATCTACAGCGCGGTCGACCCGCGCGTGCGGCTGGGAGGGTCGGCGGCATGAGTGAGCTGGCGGACCGCAGGCCGGCGGCGGCGGCGCAGAAGCGGCCTTATGAAGCTGACCCGCCGCCGGGCGAGCCCGCACCCGCCGCGGCGCTGCATCCGACCGCTGCGATCAAGACGCGCCGCCGCATCCGATTCGATCCGGTCATCGCGGTCGCGGCGCTGCTGGGCTCGCTGCTGCTTCTGGCGGCCGCACTGGGACCGTCGATCACGCCCTATGATCCCGATGCGCAGCGCCTTCTGGCACGGCTCAGGCCGCCGGTCGGTTTCGAGCGCGCCGACGCACGCTATCTGCTCGGCTCCGACCAACTCGGTCGCGACATGCTCTCGCGCTGCCTGCACGGTCTGCGGCTGACCCTGCTGATCGCTCTGATCGGCGCGGCGCTGGGGCTTGCGCTCGGCGCGCTCGCGGGACTCGCGGCCGGCATGATCGGCGGCGTCGTGGACGCGCTGATCATGGCGCTGTGCGACGTCAAGATCGCCGTGCCCTTCACCCTCGTCGCGCTGCTGGTGATCGCGCTCGCCGGCGCCTCCATAACGGTCTTGGTCTGCGTGCTGTCGCTCGCCTACTGGGCCCAGTTCGCGCGCCTGATCCGGGCGCAGGTGCTGACCATCCGAGAGATGCCCTACATCGAGGCTGCGAGAGGCGCCGGCGCCTCGGGCTGGCGCATCGCGCTGGTGCATGTCGTCCCCAACATCATGTCGCCGGTGATCGTGATGTTCACGTTGAACATCTCGAACCTCATCCTGCTGGAAAGCGCGCTCTCCTTCCTCGGCCTCGGCGTGCAACCGCCGACCGCCACGCTCGGCTCGATGGTGGGCCAGGGACGCGACTACATGGCGACGGCGCCCTGGATCGTCGCGGCCCCGGCCATCCTGATCATGCTCGTGTCGCTGACCGTGATGCTGCTCGGCGACTGGCTGCGCGACCATTTCGACGTTCGCCTGCGCGAACGCTAAAGCCCGGTTTTTTACCCAAGAGGAGACCATCATGATGCACAAGAACTTGAAACTTAGTCTTGCCGCCGCGGTCGCAACGATTGCGCTCGCCGGCGCGGCCCTCGCACAGCAGCTTACCGTCGGCGCCCAGAACATGTCG
>VGEJ01000409.1 GCA_016869335.1 Alphaproteobacteria bacterium
CGACCGGCGCCGACGGCCGCCCGCTCAACGTCGCGTCGCTCGACCACCTGCGGGCCGGAATGTCCGCGGCCGAGCCCGTCGAGGCGGCGTTTGCCGGCAATGAGCAGGAGAATGCCGGGCTGCTCGCGGTCGATGTCGCGGGACGGGTCAAGGCGCGCAGCTCCGCCCGCCTCCAGCGCCGCCCCGATCTCGGCGGCGCGCGGCGACAGAGCCGCGATGGGCGCCTGGTCGTCGAGACGCTGCTGAACTCGGTGCGCCCCTACCCGGCGCTGGCGGAGGTCGCCTGCGATATCGCCCTCGAGACGATGCAGGGCGAGCCGCAGCCGACGGGCTGGCTCACCCTGAACGCTGGAACACCGGTCGGGCTCGGCGAGGAAGGCACGGTCGAGGTCGATGGCAACCTCGTGGCGACCCGGATCATCACCAGCGATCCACTGGTGATGAAGGGCTCTCACCTGTGCGCACCGGTATCACTCGGGAGCGCGGTCGGCCAGGACGGCAGGAAGCTCGGCGCGACGCTGTGAGAGCCGCTGATGGAGCTCCGCGACGGCCGCGTGGTCTCCATCATTAGCCAGCCGACACTGCGGATTCCCTACACCGCCGACCCAATCTGGCAGCCCCCCTCGACGGCCGAGGCCGCGGCAGGCATGCTGAGCCCGTGGCCGTGGGAGGCAGTGATGGAAATCAAGGGGTGCACGGCGCTCGTAACCGGCGCCAACCGCGGCATCGGCGCCGCGTTCGTCGAGGGCCTGATCGCGGCCGGCGCCGCCAAGATCTATGACGCGGCCCGTGACCTCAGCCTGCTGCCGCCGCGCCCCGGACCGGCCGCGATCGTGCGGCTCAAGCTCGACATCCGCGACGCCGCGGCCATCGCCGCAGCCGCCCGTACCGCCGCCGACGTGACGCTGCTCATCAACAATGCCGGGATCAACTTCAACACGCCGCTGCTGGCGGCCCCGACCATCGGCAACGCCCGGGCTGAGATCGAGACCAACTACCTCGGCACCCTGGCAATGATCCGGGCCTTCGCGCCGGTACTGGCACGCAACGGTGGCGGCGCCATCGTCAACATGCTCTCGATCCTTGCGCGGGTGAACCTGCCGCTCATGGGCTCGCTGTGCGCGACGAAGGCTGCACTCCATTCGCTCACCCAAGGGGTCCGCGCCGAACTCGCCAAGCAGCGTACGCTCGTGGTCGGGGTGATGCCCGGGGCGGTCGAGACGCGCATGACCGAGATGCTGACGATACCCAAGATGCAGCCGGCCGAGGTCGTAACCGCCGCACTTGCGGCGGTACGGGAGGGGCTGGAGGATGTCTATCCCGGCGCGATGGCGATCGATGTCGCGCGCCGCCTTGGCGCCGACGTCAAGGCGGTCGAGAAGGAGTTCGCCGGCTTCCTCTGAGGTTGATGGATGCGTACGGTGTACGCCCCGGAGCATCGGCTCCAGGACGGCAAGTCCGAACTGATCGATGGCAAGCTGGTGCCGTGCTTCGAGTGCCCGGCGCGGGCCGAGATCGTGCTCGAATGCGTGCGGGCGGCGAACCTCGGGGCGCTGGTTCCGCCCTCCTCTCACGGTGCGGCGCCGATTGCCGCCGTTCACACCGAGCACTACCTGCGCTTTCTCGAGAGCGCGTATGGCGCCTGGCGGAAGGCCCACGGCGAGTGCGACGCGCTGCCGCTCAACTGGCCGACCCGCGGCATGCGCCAGCGCGAGCCCGAAGCGATCGACGGCAAGCTCAGCTACTTCTCGTTCGACGCTGGAACGCCCATCACCGCCGGTACCTGGCGCGCCGCGACGCTGGCCGCCGAGGTCGCGCTCAGCGCCGGCGACGCGGTGGCCGCGGGTGAGCGCGCCGCGTTCGCGCTCTGCCGCCCGCCCGGTCACCATGCCGCGGCCGATCTCTACGGCGGCTACTGCTTCCTCAACAACGCGGCGATCGTGGCGCAGGATTTCGTTGCCCGGGGCGCCCGACGCGTGGCGGTGCTCGACGTCGACTACCACCACGGCAATGGCACCCAGAGCATCTTCTACGGGCGGTCGGACGTGTTGTTTCTGTCGCTTCACGCCGACCCGCGCCACGAGTTCCCCTACTTCCTCGGCTACGCC
>VGEJ01000410.1 GCA_016869335.1 Alphaproteobacteria bacterium
CAGGGGCTCGCCGCGCTGGTCGCGCTCGTGCGCGCGGCGCTGCCCGGTTTCCCGATCACCATCGACCCGGGCGAGTTCCGTGGCGCCGAGTACCACACCGGCGTCGCCTTCACGCTGTTCGCCCGCGGCGTGCGCGGCGAGATCTGCGGCGGCGGCCGCTATCAGGCGGCGAGCGGCGAGGCCGCGACCGGCCTCACCATCTACATGGACTCCCTCGGTCGCGCGCTTGCCGAGCCGCCGACGCGGCCGCGCGTGTTCGTACCCTTGGGCGTGGCGCGCGCCGAGGCGGCGGCACTTCGCCGCGACGGCTGGCGCACGGTGGCGGGACTGGAGGACGCCGTCGATGCGCGCGCCGAGGCCGGACGGCTGGGTTGTACGCACGTCTATCTCGGCGGCCAGGTCACGGCGGTGTAGCGCGTTCGGAAGCAGTCATGGCAAACGTCGCGGTTGTCGGCGCCCAGTGGGGCGATGAGGGCAAGGGCAAGATCGTCGATTGGCTGTCGCACCGAGCCGATGTGATCGTGCGCTTCCAGGGCGGTCACAACGCCGGGCATACCCTGGTGATCGACGACGCGACCTACAAGATGAGCCTCCTGCCGTCCGGCGTGGTGCGCCGGGGCAAGCTCTCGATCATTGGCAACGGCGTGGTGATCGACCCCTGGGCGTTGCAGAAGGAGATTGCGGCGGTACGTGCTGCCGGCGTTGCCATCGCGCCGGACAATCTGATCGTCGGCGAGAACGCCACCTTGATCCTGCCGCTCCATCGTGAGCTCGACGGCCTGCGCGAGGAGGCGAGCGGCGCCACGCGGATCGGCACGACGCGGCGCGGCATCGGCCCGGCCTATGAGGACAAGGTCGGCCGCCGGGCGGTACGGGTGTGCGATCTCGCCGATCCGGAAACGCTGGCGGGCAAGATCGACAACCTCCTCCTCCATCACAACGCCATCCGCCGCGGCCTCGGCCATCCGCCGATCGTGGCGCGCGACCTGCTTGCGGCGCTGGTCGATATCGCACCCGACATCCTGCAGTACGCGGGTCCGGTGTGGCGCAACCTGGCGCGGCTGCGACAGGCGGGAAAGCGCATCCTGTTCGAGGGCGCGCAGGGCGCACTGCTCGACGTCGATCACGGCACCTACCCGTATGTCACCTCGTCGAACACCGTCGCGGGCCAGGCCGCCGCCGGCGCCGGCGTTGGGCCGAGTGCCATCGGCTATGTCCTCGGCATCGCCAAGGCCTACACCACCCGGGTCGGCGAGGGGCCGTTTCCCACCGAGCTCCACGACGCCATCGGGCGGGAGATTGCCGACCGCGGCAAGGAGTTCGGCACGGTCACCGGGCGGCCGCGGCGCTGCGGCTGGTTCGACGCCGTGCTGGTGCGCCAGACGGCGACGATCAGCGGCATCCACGGCATCGCGCTGACCAAGCTCGACGTGCTGGACGGCCTCGACGCGATCAGGGTGTGCGTGGGCTACCGGCTCGGCGCCGCCGAGCTCGACTACTTGCCGGCGGCCAGTGCGCGCCAGGCCGCGGTCGCGCCGATCTATGAAACGCTGGAAGGTTGGCGGGAATCGACCCGCGGGGCGCGGCGCTGGGCCGACCTGCCGGCCACCGCGATCAAGTACATTCGACGGGTCGAGGAGCTGATAGGCGTGCCGGTCGCGCTCCTCTCCACCAGCCCCGAACGCGAAGACACGATCCTGGTGCGCGACCCCTTCGCCGACTGACGCAAGACGCGCCTGGCGGTGGCGTGGCGCGGCTCAATCCGCCGTAGGCTGCCACTCGATGAAGGCTCCGCACGCTTCGGCCGCGGCGGTGACGTGCGCCGCGACATGGCGCGCCGCAACGGTCATGCCGGCGAGGTGCGGTTCGGGGTGCGCGGCGATGAAGCCCGATACGCGCCGGCTGAGCGCAGCGGGCTCGAGCACCAGGATCTCGTGCGCACCGCAGGCCAAGCGGAATCCGCCCGCGGTCGCGACACCGGCCGCACCGGTTACAGCCGCGAGGAAGTCCCGCAGCAGAACGGGCTCCGGTGCCGCAACGTAGACGCGCACGAGGCCGCGAGCCCCGTTGCGGTGGGTCTGATACTCCGTCCGCCCACCATGCT
>VGEJ01000411.1 GCA_016869335.1 Alphaproteobacteria bacterium
CTCGGTGCGGCGCTCGGCTGGGCGGAGCGGGGCTGGCCGGACTGGGCGCTCTACCGGCCGGTGGCCGATGCGGCCCTGGCCGCGCGCCTTCCGCTGGTCGCCGCCGACCTGCCGCGATCGTGGATCCGCCAGCCGCCCACGTTCCTGCGTCAACGGGTCCTCCTTGATGTTGCGTGGGGAGCGCCGCTCGCCGTCGCGCTCGAGGCCGAGCTGGTCGAGGCGCACTGCGGGATGCTACCCGCCGCAGCCTTGCCCCGCATGGTGCAGGCGCAGCGCGCCCGCGATGGCCACATGGCCGACCGGATGCTGGCGGCGACGGCCGCCGGCGCGGGTGGCACCGTGCTGATCGCCGGCGCGGGGCACGTGCGCCGCGACCGCGGCGTACCCTGGTACCTGGCGCGGCGCGATGGCGATATAAGCGCGTTCGTCATCGCGTTCGTCGAAGTGATCGGCGGGCTGAACGATCCCGCTGCCTATGCCGAAGTTGCGCCTGAAGGGCCGCCGCCGTTCGACCTGCTGTGGTTCACGCCGCGGGTTGATGACCGCGACCCGTGTGCGGCC
The DNA here is from genome assembly GCA_016869335.1 of Alphaproteobacteria bacterium. Taxonomy (GTDB): domain Bacteria; phylum Pseudomonadota; class Alphaproteobacteria; order VGEJ01; family VGEJ01; genus VGEJ01. Next base: position 562 of record VGEJ01000411.1, read on the forward strand.
CACCGCGAGCAGTTGGAGCGCGTGAAGACGGCGGGCTGAGCGCGCTGGCACCGCGTCGGTGCGGGCGATAAGCTCCTCGGATGAGCCGCCGCGAGCGGCGGAGCGGGAGGAGCGCTATGGCGGGCAAAGAGATCACGCTGACGGCCGAGGACGGCAGCCGGTTCATGGGCTACCTCGCGGTGCCGTCCTCGCGGCGCGGCCCGGGCCTCGTTCTGGTTCAGGAGATCTTCGGCGTCAACGCGGCGATGCGCGAGACCGCCGACTACTTCGCCGAGGAGGGTTATGTCGTGCTGGTGCCCGACCTGTTCTGGCGGCTCGAGCCTGGCGTCCAGCTCGGCCACGGCGAGGCCGATATGCAGAAGGCCTTAGATCTCTACGGCCGGTTCGATGTCGATCGCGGAATCAAGGACATCGGCGCCGCCGTCGAGTGGCTCCGCGCCCGGCCCGAGGGCACGGGGCGAGTGGCGGTGATGGGCTTCTGCCTCGGCGGCCAGCTCGCCTACCTGACGGCGGCGCGCCACACCGTCGAGGCGGCGATCTGCTTCTATGGCGTCGGGATCGAGAAGAACCTTGATGAGCTGCGCAAGGTCAAATGCCCGGTGGTGATGCACTTCGCGGGTGCCGACAAGTTCGTCCCCGTGGCAGCGGTCGAGCAGATCCGCAAGGCCTGCGCCGCGCGCGAGGACATCGAGATCTACGTCTATCCGGGCGTCGATCACGCTTTTTACAACCGGCATCGCGAGACCTACAACAAGCCGGCGGCGTGGATGGCGCATTCCCGGACGATCGCGCTCCTGCGGCGCGCGATCGGGCCCCGCTACGATCTGAGCGCGCTATGGGACAAGCACACCGAGTACGAGTTCGCCACCCGCGATGTCGATGCGACGATGGCGACCATGGTCGCCTCGCCCTATGTCAACCACATCCCGACGATGACCGGTGGGGTGGGTTACGAGCAGCTTCACCGCTTCTACCAGCACCACTTCATCCCCAAGACGCCGAAGGACACCAGGCTCGTCCCGATCTCGCGCACGATCGGCGCCGACCGAGTGGTGGATGAGATGCTGTTCTGCTTCACCCACGACATCGAGATCGATTGGATGCTGCCGGGTGTGGCGCCGACCGGCCGCTACGTCGAGATCCCGCTCGTCGCGATCATCAACTTCCGTGGCGACAAGCTCTATCACGAGCACATCTACTGGGATCAGGCCTCGGTCCTGGTGCAGATCGGGCTGATCGATGCGGCAAACCTACCGGTGGCCGGGCCGGAGACGGCGCGCAAACTGGTGGATGAAACCCTGCCGTCCAACACTCTGATGACGCGCTGGGCCGAAAACGGGCCGCTCTAGCGCTCCGCACGACTGTCGTCCGCGCCACGCACGCGCGGCGCGCCGGCGTCAAAGCGCGTCGACGCTGGCATCCTCCTTGCCACTCCGGATCTGGATGACGTGGCTAAGCTCGGAGACGAAGATCCTGCCATCGCCGATCTCTCCGGTGGTCGCCGCGTTGCGAAGCCTTTCCATGGCCCGGT
>VGEJ01000412.1 GCA_016869335.1 Alphaproteobacteria bacterium
ATCCATGCCCCCGGCGAAGAAACGGCCGCGCCGGTCGGCCTTGCCATCGTTGAGCCGGGTCCGCGGCTCATCGGCCTCGATAGCGGCAATCAGCTCGGTCCGGCCGGTGACCATGTCGAAGGCATAGAAGCCGTTGCGCAACGCGACGACGGCGCCGCCCCGCTGGCGCAGCGCCATCGAGCCGATGTCGGCGGGCATCGGCCACGTCGTCACCCTGGCCGTGCGCGGGTCGTAGCGATTGACCGAGGGTCCGAGCCGCGGGTCCTTGCTGTTGACCCAATAGAGGACGCCCTCGTCCGGGTCCCACAACGGCCCCTCGCCGAGCTCGTGCCGGCAGTCGACCAGGAGTTCGATATCGACCATCATCCCCTCTGTCCGCGTTCATAGTATACCCGCGGCCGCCGGCTCACCATTGGTGCTGCCCCTGTGTCGGCGGTTTATCGGCGCGAGCGTTTGCGCCATAGTGCCGCGTCCGCCCGGCACCGGGCGGCGGTGCGGAGAGCAGGCAATGGGGCAGTGGCTAGAGACCAACCGTGGCGCCGTCCATCCCTGGGAGGTCGACATCTTCGGCCACATGAACATCCGCTTCTACATCTCCGCCTTTTCGGACGGTGCCTGGCACGTGGTGAACGCGATGGGCATGTCGCCGAGTTACATGCGCGAGAAGCGGCACGGCGTGGCCACGGTCGAGACCAACCTCAAGTACCTGCGCGAGCTCCGCGCGGGCGATATCTGGCACATCCGGGGCGGCCTCCTGCACCTCGGCAACAGCTCGTTCCGTCTCGTCCAGCGCATGTACAACAGCGAGACCGGCCTGCTCTCGGCGACCTACCACGCGATCGCCATCCATTTCGATCTCGAGCGCCGCAAGGGCTCGCCTCTGCCGGCAGAGTTTCGCGCCCGCGCCGCCGCGCTCACGGTGACCGAGGATGGCGCCTGAGGTGGTGGCGCAAGGCTTTGACGCCCCGCGCCCGGCGCGGGATGATGACCCACCCGCAGCCACGCGGACGACACCCAGGGGAGGGAGACATGGCGCAGCCGATCGTGATCGCGATGGAGCTCAAGGGGCGGGCCCAGCCGGGGGCGGCGTCCGGGTTCATGCAGGCGCAAAGCAAGGCCAGCCAATGCATGATGTTGCAGGGCCAGCTCGCCGCCGCCAAGAAAGGCGAGGTCCAGTTCTCCTCGAACGTCGCCATGACCGGCCAGCACAGCTTCGTCGAGTCGGGAACGCTCTCGTTCGGCGACGGCAAGACCAGCCTGAGCTTCCAGACGATCGGCCGCGGCTACATGGCGCCGAACCCCGACAAGTTGCTCAGCGCGGGGGCGATCACGTGGCGTATCGCCGGCGGCACGGGTGAGCTTACCGGAGCGTCGGGCTACATCACGTCCAATTTCTGCGTCACGCCACAGGGCGAGCTGACCGACTACGACGTCGCGGTCATCTACCCGCGGGCGGCGAAGGGCGCCAGGAAACAGCGCTGATCGCCGCAGCCGAAGGGGGCGCGCGATGAGCGAGGTGCGTGTCGTCGGCTTGGCGGGCGCCGAGAAGGTGCTCGCCGGACCGGCGGTCGAGGCTCTCATGCGCAGCCTGCGAGGGCGGGCGCTCCGGCCCGGCGAGGGCGGCTACGACGAGGCCCGCCGCCTCTACAACGGCATGATCGATCGGCATCCCGCACTCCTGGTCCGCTGTGCCGGGGTGGGGGACGTCCTGAAGTCGGTACGCTTTGCACGCGAGCACGGCATCCTCGTGTCGGTGCGGGCCGGCGGCCACAACGTCGCCGGCTACGCGCTCTGCGATGGTGGTCTGACCATCGACCTTTCGGCGATGCGTTCGGTCGTGGTCGATCCCGCGACCCGCCGGGCGCGCGCCGAACCCGGCGCCACCTGGCTCGACTTCGATACCGAGACCCAGGCGTTCGGATTGGCCACAACCGGCGGCCTGGTGGCGAGCACCGGCATCGCCGGGCTGACGCTCGGCGGCGGGATCGGCTGGCTGATGCGCAAGCACGGCCTGACCTGCGACAATCTCCTCGGGGTCGATGTCGTGACCGGCGGGGGCGAGTTCGTGACCGCGACCGAGCACGAGAACC
>VGEJ01000413.1 GCA_016869335.1 Alphaproteobacteria bacterium
GCCCGTCCGGTGATCCGTGACCTGCTCGGGCGAACGATGCACTTGACCGCGACACGCGCGCCTCGATTGAATGAACGCTCGTCGCAAGGGTGGTAGCGAGAATGAAGTCGCCGCTGAAGATAACGTTTCGTGACATCGACCCCTCGGAGGCCATCGAACGGCGCATCCGCCGCGAGGTCGACAAGCTCCAGCGGGGGTTCGACCGCATGACGGACTGTCGCGTGGTGATCGAGGCCCCGCACCAGCGGCACGCCAAAGGCCGCATCTACCGGGTGACGATCGAGGCCAACGTGCCAGGGCACGAGATCGTGGTGAGCAGCGATCCCCTCGATCACGCGCACGAGGCTGCGTATGTCGCGATTCGCGATGCTTTCCGCGCCGCGCGGCGCCAGCTCGAGGAGCACGGCCGGCGCGGCCGCGGCGAAGTCAAGGTGCACGCGGGCCCGCCGCACGGCCGGATCGTCCGCCTTTTCCCCGACAATGGCTTCGTCGAGACGGTCGACGGGCAGGAGGTGTGCTTCCGCTGCAATGCGGTCGTGAACGACGCCTTCGAGCGTATCGAGGTCGGCGCCGAAGTCCGCCTCGTCGTCGCGCCCGGCGAGAAGGGAGCTCAGGCTTCGACCGTCACGCCCATCGGCAAGCACCACCCGCTCTGAACCGCGACCTCAGGCGACGCGGTCGATCGGCTGACCGGTCGCGAAGAACGCTTCGATGTTGCGAGCAACGCGAAACCCCATGTCGTCGCGCGCGGCCGCGGTCGCCGTGCCCAGGTGCGGGAGCAGGAAGGTGTTGGGCAGGCGGCGGAGTTCGGCCGCAACCGTGGGCTCGAACTCGTGGACGTCCAGCCCGGCGGCCGCGATGCGACCGGCGGCGAGCGCCTCGATCAGGGCCGCCTCGGCGACCACCGAACCGCGCCCGACGTTGATGAGGACGCTCGTCGGCTTCATGGCCGCCAGGGCCGCGGCGTCGATGAGATGCCGGGTTTCGGGCCCGCCCGGCGTCGCCAGCACGACGATGTCAGCGCCGGCGAGCAGCTCCCCGAGGCGGGCGCAGTAGCGGGCGCCACAGGCCGCCTCGGCCGTGGGGTTGCGCCGGCGGGAGTGGTAGAGGATCGGCATCCGGAAGCCAACGGCGCGCCGCGCCACGGCGCCGCCGATGCGACCGAGGCCGACGATGCCCAGGGTCTGTCCCCAGACCCGTTGCCCGAGGAGATAGTGCAGCACGCCGCGTGGCCAGGTATCGTCGCGCACCATTGCGTCGCCCTCGGCGAAGCGGCGCGCGGCGGCAATGATCAGACCGAAGGCGACGTCGGCCGTCTCCTCGGTGACCACGTCGGGCGTGTTGCTGACCATGACGGCGCGCGAGCGTGCAGCGGCGAGATCGATCGTCTCGAACCCGGCGCCGTACACGGCAATGAGCCGAACGGTACCCGGCAGCGCCGCAATCAGCGCGCCGTCGATCCGATCGGCGGCCGGCGCCAGAACCGTCGCGCCGCCGCAACGGGCGAGGATCGCCTCGCTCGCCAGCATGGTGTCAGCCGGGCAGGTCCTGAGGTCGTAGCGCTCCGCCAACACGCGCTCAACCTGGGTAGGCCATTTGCGGGTCAGCACCACCACGGGCCGCGTCACGTCCGGTTTCCCCCCTTTGCTCCGGCGAGCAGCGGGCGCAGATTAGGCAGTGCTCAGCGCCGTGCGCAAGGCGCCCCCGCTCGGAGTGGAACCATGCCGCGCTTCTCCGCCAATCTCTCGCTGCTGTTCAAGGAGCACCCGCCGCTCGAGCGCCTGGCCGCCGCACGGCGCGCCGGTTTCCGCGCCGTCGAGGTGCAGTTTCCTTACGATCTGCCGCTCGAGGCGTGGATAGCCGCCAAGCGCGAGGCCGGTGTCGAGTTCCTCCTGGTCAATACGCCGCCCGGCGACTTCGCATCCGGCGAGCGCGGCCTTGCGGCGCTCCCTGGGCGCGAGCAGGACTTCCGCGCCGCCATCGGCCGCACGCGCGCCTACGTCGAGGCCCTGGGCATCACGCGCGTCCACGTGATGTCGGGGATTCCGCCCGCGGGCACCGAACGCGCACGCGCTT
>VGEJ01000414.1 GCA_016869335.1 Alphaproteobacteria bacterium
CGTGGTTCGGCGCCGGCGAGCTGCGCCAGCATCGCCGCGGCCTCGGGCGCGCCCGCCGGCAGGCCGAACAGCACCGGCTCGCGCCGAGTCGAAACCCGCAGGCGGTGTTCGTTCATGTAGGCGCCCTGGCCGCGGTCGGCCCAGAACAGCTCATCCCGCAGCAGGTCGTAGGCGATGCCGGCGAGGGCCTCGCCGCGACGCAGCGCGCAGGCGACGATGGCGAAATGCGGAATCGCGTGGCGGAAATTGGTCTGGCCATCGAGCGGCTCGACGAGCCAGCGGTCGTCCGCATCGCCCCCGAGCAGGCCATCGGGGTCCTGGTAGCCGAAGCCCGGACGGGCGCGAACCAGCTCCTGGCGCAGGATGCCGGCGGCGCGGCGCACGGCGGCCGCCGCGAAGCGGTCGGGACCGCGGGCGGAGACCTGGAGCTGCTGGATCTCGCCGAAGTCGCGCGCGAGCACGCGCGCTGCCTTGCCTGCGGCACCCCACATGACATTGATAAGGGCCGAACGGAGCGCCATGCCCTACTCGCGTTCCGCGTCAGCTCTCGGCGCGTCGCAGGTAGCTGCCGTCCGCGGTGCTGACCAGCACGCGATCGCCCTCGCCGACGAATGGCGGGACCATGACCCGCATGCCGTTGACCATGACCGCCGGCTTGAACGAGGAGGCGGCGGTCTGGCCCTTGACGACTGGCTCGGTCTCGCGCACGACGAGAACCACGCTGCCGGGCAGGACGACGCCGATGGGCTCGCCGTCGTAGCTCTCGATCGTCACCGTCATGCCGTCCTGCAAATACCCGGCCTGCTCGCCGAGGAGGTCGCGGTTGAGCGCGATCTGCTCGAAGGTCTCGGTGTCCATGAAGGTGAAGGTGTCATCATCGGCGTACAGGAACTGGTAATCCTTCTCATCGACGCGCACGCGCTCGACGGCCTCGGCGGAACGGAAGCGCTCATTCAGCTTCCCGCCATCGCGCAGATTGCGAAGCTCGACCTGGAGATAGGCGCCGCCCTTGCCCGGCTGGGTGTGCTGAATGCGCACCGCCTGCCAGAGCTTTCCCTGGTGCTCGATCACCATGCCTGGGCGTATGGCGTTGCCGCTGATCTTCATCAGTGGGATACGGGCGCACTGCCGCCCGCGCAAGGGACCCTAACAGGTCACCCGGCGGAGATCAATCGAACGCGGCCGCGGCGGTCGTGATCGCGCGGCTGAGCGCGCTTACCCCGGCCGCGGGGCCCTCGGGGTGCTGCCACACGGCGCCGATCACCGCCAGGAAGTCGGCACCGGCCCGCACCAGCGGTCCACAGTTCGCGGCCGTGATACCGCCGATCGCCACGCAGGGCACCACCGTGACATCGCTCCACCACCGCAGCAGGTCGGGCGCGGCACGGGTACCCGCCGCTTTGCTCGCGGTCGGAAAAAACGCACCGAAAGCAACGTAGTCGGCCCCGGCATCCGCCGCCGTGATCGCGAGATCCCGTGAGTCGTGGCAGGTCACGCCGACGATGCGTTCCGGCCCGAGGAGCGCCCGGGCCGCGGCGTAGCTCGCGTCATCCTGGCCGATGTGCACGCCGTCGGCATCGAGTTCCGCCGCTAGATCGGGCCGATCATTGATCAAGAACGCGACGTCGCGCGCCGCGCAGAGCGGCATCAGCGAGGCTGCCGCCCGCCGCACCCCGTCATCATCCGCCCCTTTGAGGCGAAGCTGAACGCACGCCACCTCGCCGGCATCGAGCGCAGCGGCCAGCGCCGCGGCGAACCGCGCGGGATCGATCCGGTCCGGTGTTATGAGATAGAGGCGGCACACCATCGGCACATAGATCGGGGTTACCCAGTGCCGCGGCAATGGGCAGCGACAAACCGCGCGAGCTTCTTGGTCAGCGTCGGCAGCGCATGCGCGGCGAAGCCATCGGGCGCCACCCAGCGCGCCTCGGCGGGGTCTCGACGTGGTCGAGCGACCCGACCCACCGCGACCCGAATGTCGAGCGCGAAGTGGGTGAAGCCATGGTGTACCGTACCTGGCAGCAGCCGCCACCCCGCCCGCGCCGGCGCGTGCGCCGCCGCCTC
>VGEJ01000415.1 GCA_016869335.1 Alphaproteobacteria bacterium
CGCCGCCGCCCAGCGGCCGCACCGTGGTGGTCGGCGCGGGCAAGGCGGCAGCGGCAATGGCGGCGGTGGTCGAGGCACGCTATCCCGCGGCGCTCTCCGGACTGGTGGTGACGCGCTACGGCCACCGCGTTCCAACCGAGCGGATCGAGGTGATCGAGGCGGCGCACCCCGTGCCCGACATGGCCGGCCAGGAGGCGGCCGAGCGCATGCTCGGCCTGGTTCAGGGACTGACGCCCGACGACCTGGTGCTGTGCCTTCTCTCCGGCGGAGGATCAGCGCTCCTGGCGCTGCCGGCGCCCGGCATCACGCTCGCCGACAAGCGCTCCACGACACAGGCGCTCTTGCGCAGCGGCGCCACGATCCGTGAGATGAACTGCCTGCGCAAGCATCTCTCGGCCATCAAGGGTGGGCGGCTCGCAGCGGCGGCGGCCCCGGCGCGCGTGCTCACGCTGATGATCTCGGACGTGCCGGGCGATGATCCGGCGGTCATCGCATCAGGACCCACGGTCCCCGACCCGACGGCGTTCGCCGAGGCCCGCGCCGTGTTGGCGAAATACGGGATCGCGCCGCCCACAGCCGTGACCCGCCACCTCGCCATGGCGGCCGATGAGACCCCCAAACCGGGCGATGCACGCCTCGTCCGCGCTTCGCACGTGATCATCGCAGCGCCCAAAGACGCCCTGGCGGCAGCCGCCCGGCTGGCCGAGGCGCAGGGCTATCGGCCGATCGTTCTCGGCGATGCGCTGGAGGGCGAATCGCGCCTCGTGGCCCAGGAACACGCCGCACTCGCGCGCCGTCACAGTACGGCGCGGGGCCGGGTCGCGCTCCTCTCCGGCGGCGAGACCACGGTCACGATCCGTGGCACCGGGCGCGGCGGGCGGAACGCCGAGTACGCTCTCGCGCTGGCGCTCGCCCTCGCCGGCGCACCGGGCGTTCATGCCATCGCCTGCGATACCGATGGGATCGATGGCAGCGAGGACAACGCCGGCGCGACGATAGCGCCAGACACGCTGAGCCGTCTCGCGGCGCTCGGGGCCGATGCCGGGCGGCTGCTCGCCGACAACGATTCATACGGCGCCTTCGCCCTGCTCGGCGATCTCGTGCTCACCGGGCCGACGCTCACCAACGTCAACGATTTCCGGGCTATACTGGTTGACGGGGCGTGACGGCGGCGGGGTTGGGATGCGTCGGTATCGCAGTGCCAAGATCATCGCGACGCTCGGGCCTGCCAGCTCTTCGCCGGAGATCATTCGCGTTCTGTTCGAGGCCGGCGTCGATGTCTTCCGACTGAACTTCAGCCACGGCAGCCAGGACGACCATCGCGCCCGGCACGCTGCGATCCGCGCCATCGAGGCCGAGACGGGCCGGCCGATCGGCATCCTGCTCGACCTGCAGGGGCCCAAACTCCGGCTGGGCAGCTTCCGCCGGGGAGGCGTGGCGCTGGCTCAGGGCGCCGCCTTTCGCCTCGATCTCGCCGCGAAGCCCGGCACCGAACGACGCGCGCCGCTGCCCCATCCCGAGATCTTCGCCGCGATCCGCGCGGGCTCGGAGCTCCTGCTAAACGATGGCCGCATCCGGCTCAGGGTCGACAAGGTGGGCAAGGATTACGCCGAGATGACGGTGCTGGCGGGCGGGCCGCTGTCGGACGCCAAGGGCGTCAACCTGCCGGGCACGGTGTTGCCGATCGGCGCGCTCACCGACAAAGATCGGACCGATCTCCAGTTCGGGCTTGGGCTCGGCGTCGACTACGTCGGCCTGTCGTTCGTGCAGCGCCCCGAGGACGTCGCCGAGGCGCGCCGGCTGATCGCCGGCCGGGCGGCCGTGATCGCCAAGATCGAGAAGCCCTCCGCGATCGAGCGGCTCGAGGAGATCATCGAGCAGTCGGACGCGATCATGGTGGCGCGCGGCGACCTCGGGGTCGAGCTCCGCCTTGAGGAGGTGCCGGGGCTGCAGAAGCGCATCGTCGTGGCGGCGCGCGAGGCGGGCAAGCCGGTGGTGGTGGCGACCCAGATGCTCGAGTCGATGGTCGAGGCGCCGGTGCCGACGCGGGCCGAGGTGCGGGC
>VGEJ01000416.1 GCA_016869335.1 Alphaproteobacteria bacterium
CTTCGACGCGGTGCTGATCGGCGTGCTGCAGGACCCGGGGCTGCACGAGGCGCGCAGCATCGTCGACATCCCGGTGCTCGGCTACGGTGAGGTGTCGATGCTGACCTCGCTGACGCTCGGCGAGCGCTTCTCCTTCGTCTGCATCAACCCCCAGATGGACCAGCTCGTGACGCAGTCCATCCGCGAGCGCGGGCTTGAGGCGCGCGCGGCGCCGACGACCTACCTCGACTGCGGCTACGAGGCGCTCAGCAACGGCATCCTGGGCAAGCCCAAGGAATTTCTTGCTGCATTCGAAAAAGCGGCGGCGAAAGCGATCGCGAACGGCGCCGACGTGCTGCTGCCGGGCCAGACGCTGATCACCGAGATCCTGTGGAAGGCGGGCGTGACGCGCATTGACGATGCGGTGGTGCTCGACCCGAGACTGCCCATGCTGCGCATGGTGGAGATGCTGGTGGACATGAAGAAGGCGGGGATCACCCCTTCGCGGCGGGGGTTCTACTGGGCCAAGCCGCCGGCGGAGCTGTTCAAGGCGATGACGGACTTCTACAAAGACTGAAGAAAATGTACCGGGTACCTTTTTTCAGTCGGTGAGGCCGCGCCAGACGTGGATGCGCTTGATGAGGGTGCCGTCGAACTCGAAGATGTTGACGTTGTCGCCCCGCCGCTCGGGCTGGCCCTTGTCGGTGCGGCGCACGACGAAGCGCGTGGCGACGCGGCTGGCGGGGACGTCGGCGACGTGCCAGAAGTCGCCGTGCCAGGATTTCTCCACGCCGGCGTTGCGCTTCTCGAAGTAGGCCTTCACGCCGGTGTCGCGGCCTTCGTAGCGCTCGCCGGCGCGGACGTAGTGCATGACGCAATCGGGCGTCATGGTCGCCAGGATGCCCGCGAGGTCGGACCGGTCGACTGCGGCGAAATACGCCTCGACGGTGCTCGTCAGGCTCATTCCAGCTCCACGCCTGCGGCCCTGGAGACGGCGCTCCACTTCTTCACCTGCCCGACGATGTACGCGGCGAATTGCTCCGGCGTGCCGGTGACGGGCTCGGTGCCGAGCGCGGCGAAGCGCTCCTTCATGTCGGGCGCGTGCACGATGCGCGCGAGCTCGCCATTGAGCTTCATCACGATGTCGCGCGGCAGCCCCGCCGGGCCGAGGATGCCGTACCAGGAGGTCGCCTCGTAGCCCGGCACGCCCGCCTCCGCCATGGTCGGCAGCTCGGGCAGCAGCGCGGAGCGCTTCGGCGTCGTCACGGCCAGGGCGCGCACCGTGCCGCCCTTCACGAAGGGCAGCAGCGCCGCGAGGTCGGAGTAGACGAGCTGCACGCGGTCGGTGGCCACGTCGGCGATGGCCGCGCCGCCGGACTTGTAGGGCACGTGCACCATTTCGACGTTCGCCGCCATGCGGAACATCTCGCCGGTGAGGTGCATCGAACTGCCCTTACCGGAGCTGCCGTAGTTGATCTTGCCGGGATTGGCGCGCGCGAGCGCGATGAACTCCTGGACCGTCTTCGCCGGCGAGCTCGCCGGCACCGCCATCAGGAACGCCCCATCGGCGATCTGCGTGATCGGCGTGAGGCTCTTTACCGGGTCGAAATTGCGCTTCAGGTACAGGCCGACGTTGGCGGCGATGGTGCTGGTGGCGCCGATCATCAGCGTGGTGCCGTCTGGAACCGCTCTCACCACCGAGTCGGTGCCGACCGTGCCGCCGGCGCCGGGGCGGTTCTCCACCACCACCGGCTGGCCGAGCGACTCGGAGAGCTTCGGAGCGAGCAGCCGCGCGACGATGTCGTTCGAGCCGCCGGTGCCGAACGGCACGACGAGGCGGATGGGCTTAGACGGATAGGCTTGGCCGAAGGCCGACCCGGCCAGCAGGAGGCCGATCAACAGCCAGATCCTCACTTCTTCTCCTCGACCTTGCCGATCTTCTCGATCGCGGTCTCCAGGCGCTTCGCGTCCCTGTCCCAGTACTTCGCGAATTCTGGCGCGTCGAGGTACGCGATCGGCGTCTGCACCTTCACCATCGCCGACTTGAATTCC
>VGEJ01000417.1 GCA_016869335.1 Alphaproteobacteria bacterium
GCGTCTTGCCTTCGTCTCCTCTCCCAAACTGACGCGCTCCTCGCGGGGAGCCGGGGTTCGCGCCAAGCCGTCTTCGTAGGTACGAGCGCCAAAGACTGCGGCGTCGGCAGCCGTATCAAAGAACTGAACAACTTCACGATCACGCAAGAGCGCGTACTTCCCGGCGTGCTCCTTTAGAAATTCTGGGAGCTTCTCCTGAAGGCCGCGTAGTTCTCGTCCACGGCGCGCTGCTTTTCAGCGAGGCTAGTGGTCATGTGCCGCTCCTGCCGCTTGGATCGGGCACCCTACGCGCGGAGGGCGGCTGCGCGGCGCTGGCCGTAGAGCTCGGCGAGGAGCTGGTCGGTCGTGCGTTGGCGGCAGTAGCCCTTGAGCGCCCGCAGGGTGGCGTCGTGGCGCTCCTGGGTGTGCGTGGCGCAGGCGTCCCCCACCAGCGTCATGAAGAAGCCGCGGTCGCAGCCGTCGCGCACCGCGCCCTCGACGCACTGGTCGGTGACGATGCCGATGGCGATCACCGACTCGATCATCAGGTTGCGCAGCACGTACTCGATGTTGGTGCAGTTGAAGATGCCCGAGGCCGTCTTCGGGATGACGATCTCGTTCTCGAGCGGCGCCAGATCGGGGATCATCTGCGCCTCCCACGAGCCCTTGGCGGCGAAGATGCCCGAGATCTTGTGATCGACGCTGCGATCGCGCCCATCCACCGTATAGCTCTCGATCACGGTGTAGATCGGCTCGATGCCAAGCTCGCGCGCCGCGGTCAGCAGCCGCTTGGCGTTGGGCACCACGTGCTGCTCCATGCGGTCGTAGAGGTAGCCGCCCTCCGGCTTCCGCTTGCCGCGCTGCCACTCCATGTTCTGCAGGTCGATGAGCAGGAGCGCGGTCGACTTCGGGTCGACCGGCCGCTCGCGGATGCGGACATCCCCCGCGAGCGGAATGGCGTCGATCTCCTCGCGCGTGAACATGCTCAGCTCTCCTCCTCATAACGCGGCTCGAAGACGTCCGGCGCGGGCACGGCTCGAACCGCCAGGCTCGGGTGATCCGCCACCGCGCGGACCGCCACGGCCAGACGCTCGGCCCACGCCACCACGCCCGCGGGCTCGGCCAGCAGGTCTTGGCGCACCTCGATCAACGCGCACGGCAGTCCGCGGCGCTCACCGTGGACCGGCACAGAATAATCGGACTTGAGCTCGACCGGATAGGGCTGGTTCTCGCCGACGCAGAGCGCCGCCTCGCGCCGTAACGCCGCTAGCAGGAGGGCCGCCAGCCGGCGGTCGTAGCGGTAGGTGACGCCGACGTGCCAGGGGCGGGCGAGGCCCTTGTAGACCGGCGTGAAGCTGTGCAGCGCGACGTAGAGCGGCACGCCGACACGACGGATGCGTGCGCGCAGCAGTACATCGAGTGCATCGTGGTAGGGCCAGAAGAAGGTCGCGGCCCGCGCCGCCGCCTCCGCCGCGCTCACCGAGTGGTTGCCGGGGATGGGGGTGGTCTCGCTGATCCGGGGGATCGAATCGCTGGCCGCGAGCGGGCGGTTGCAGTCGATCACCAGGCGCGAGTAGCCGCTCAGGATGAGCGGCGCGTCGAGCCGCGAGGCGAGGAGCCGCGCGACCTCGGCGATCCCGCCATCCCAGGCGATGTGGCGCACCCGGTCCGAGTCCGAGAGCCCGAGATCGCCGAGCCGTGCCGGCAGGCGGTTCGAGGCATGATCGCAGGTCAGGAGGATGCGGCAGGCGCCGCCCGCGTTGACCACCTCGACCGCCGCCGGCTCGCCCGCGCCGAGCCACGCCGCACCCGCGCTGCCGCTCATCCCGCCCCTCCGGCCGGCATCCTCTCAGGCACCCCGCGACGCGGCAAGCCGTCGTCGAGCCGGCCTTCCGGCGACCCGGGAATCGTGCGACAAAGCCGGCAGGACGCGGTGGGAGGAAGCGATGCGGGGCGAGCAGCTCGTCATGTTTCTCTACTGCGATCTCTCCGGCATCACCCGCGGGCGGGCGGTGCCGCGGTCCGACCTGCCCGAATACCTGCGCCGGG
>VGEJ01000418.1 GCA_016869335.1 Alphaproteobacteria bacterium
TCTGCACGATGCGCGCGAGCATTGTCGCGACCAACGCGCTCGGCGCGCATGAGCAGGGCTCCGGACAGGTTCATGGTGCCCCCGATCAGCCGAGCGCCGGGCCCTTTCTCGACCGGCAGCGACTCGCCGGTCATCATCGACTCATCGACCGCGCCGTGGCCCTCCACCACCGCGCCGTCCACCGGCACCTTCTCGCCCGGGCGCAGCCGCAGCACATCGCCCGCCGCAACGTCCGCGAGCGGCACCTCTTGGTCGGCGCCGTCGAGCGGGACACGCCGGGCCATGCGCGGGGCGAGATCGAGAAGCGCGCGGATCGCTCCGCCGGTTTGCTCGCGGGCCCTGAGCTCCAACACCTGCCCCAGCGCGACCAGTACGGTGATGACCGCCGCGGCCTCGAAGTGGACGGCCACCGTGCCCGCGTCCGCGCGGAACGCGCCGGGGAACACCTCGGGAACCACGGTCGCCACGGCGCTATAGACCCAGGCCACGCCGGTGCCCATGGCGATCAGTGTGAACATGTTGATGTTGCCGCTGCGCACCGACCACCAACCGCGCGTGAGGAACGGCCAGCCCACGCCCACGACCACCGGCGTCGCCAAGCCGAGTTGCAGCCAGTTCGACAGCGGCTGGCCGAGCCAGCGATGCAGCCCGAGGACGTGCCCCCCCATCTCGAGCGCGACGATCGGCGCGGTGAGAAGGAGACCGATCCACAGGCGGCGCGTCATGTCGCGCAGCTCGGCGCTCGGCGCCTCCACCACGGTCGGCACCGTGGGCTCCAGCGCCATGCCGCAGATCGGGCAGTCACCCGGACCGTCGCGGATGACCTCGGGGTGCATGGGGCAGGTGTAGTGCTGGGCGGTCCCCGGCGCCGACAGACCTGATACGATGCGTGCCGTCATGGCGCTTACATAGGGCTTCCAGCTACTGTAACGTCAATGGACCTTGACGCCTGGGGCCGCGCGCTGCTCTGCTTTGGTGCCGAGCCGAGACCGGATTGAGGTTACTTATGAGAAACACTCAGTAGATGATTGTTCATAAATATAAAAGACCAGCGCCCCATGCCCGAAGCCGCTGATTTCAAGATGTACCTGGCCCGCGTCGCCGCCGGCGCCCGGCTCTCGGTCGCCGAGGCCAGTGCCGCCTTCGACATGATGATGTCAGGCGACGCGACGCCGGCGCAGATGGGCGCCTTCCTGATGGCGTTGCGGGTCCGCGGCGAGACGGTCGATGAGATCACCGGCGGCGCGATGACGATGCGGGCCAAGGCGCTGCACGTGAGTGCCCCGCCCGGGACCATCGACACATGCGGCACCGGTGGCGACGACTCGGGTACCTTCAATATCTCGACGGCCGCGAGCCTGATCGCGGCGGCGTGCGGCGTGCCGGTCGCCAAGCACGGCAACCGCGCACTGTCCTCGCGATCCGGGTCGGCCGACGTCCTAGCTGCGCTCGGGGTGAAGATCGACGCCGCCATCGCCTTGATCGAGCGCTCGATCCGGGAGGCCGGCATCGGCTTCATTATGGCGCCGCGCCACCACGGCGCCATGCGCCACGTTGCCGGCGCGCGGGTCGAGCTCGGCACACGCACGATCTTCAATCTGCTTGGGCCACTGTCGAGCCCGGCCGGCGCGAGGCGGCAGCTCGTCGGTGTGTTCTCCGACCAGTGGCTCGTGCCGATGGCTGAGGTGCTGCGCAACCTCGGCTCGGAGCACGTCTGGGTGGTGCACGGGTCGGACGGGCTGGACGAGATCACATCGACCGGCCCCACCAAGGTCGCCGAGCTCAAGAACGGCACGGTGCGCAGCTTCGAAGTCGTGCCCGAGGACTTCGGTCTGCTGCGCGGCCGCTCGGAAGACCTCAAGGGGGGCGATGCCGAGACCAATGCGCTGGCGATCTCCGCCCTGCTCGATGGGCACGAAGGGCCGTTCCGCACCGTCGCGCTGATGAACGCCGCTGCTGCGCTGGTGATCGCCGGCCGTGCCGACGACGTCCGCCAGGGCGCCGCGCTCGCCGCGGCGG
>VGEJ01000419.1 GCA_016869335.1 Alphaproteobacteria bacterium
CGGTGAGGGAGGTGGCGGTGGCAAAATCAGGCTGGCAGTCGTGCCAGCGCTTCGCTGTCAGCGTCGCGGCGTCGGGCCAACCCGAGGCACGGAGCGTGTGATCGATGATCTCCCACGCGGTCATCTCGAAGCCTGGGTGGCGCGCCCCCAGCCGCCGCGCCAGCCCGACGATCACCTCGTGGTTCGAGCGGCTTTCGGCGTAGGGCGCGATGACCTGCGGCCCGATCTGGATGTGCATGTGGCCGCCGCCCTGGTAGATGTCGTCGTGCTCGAGGAAGGTGGTAGCCGGCAGCACGATGTCGGCCATCGCCGCGGTCTCGGTCATGAACTGCTCGTGCACGCACACGAACAGGTCCTCGCGCGCGAAGCCCTGGTGGACCTTGCCGAGGTCGGGCGCGACACACATCGGGTTGGTGTTCTGGATGATCATTGCGGCGACCGGTGGGCCGCCCTTGAGCGCCGCGCGCTCGCCGCAGAGCGCCGCGCCGACCAGCGACTGATCGATCACCCGCACGCTCGGGTCGCGCACATCAAGCCCCTCGATCAGGGTCTTGTCCCAGTGATATATCGCGCCGTTGTTGAAGAACGCGCCGCCGCCGCGGTGCTGCCAGGCGCCGCTGACCGCGGCGAGGCACGAGGCGGCGTGCATGTTGACGGCGCCGTTGCGCGAACGGGAGAAGCCGTAACCGAGGCGGAGGAAGCTCTTCTTGGTTGAGCCATAGAGCCGGGCGAAGGCGCGGATCTCGTCCGCGTCGAGCCCCGTGATCGGCGCGGCCCACGCCGGCGTGCGGCTCGCGAGGTGGTCCTCGAGCTCGGCCGGCGCATCGGTGTAGCGCGCGAGGTAGTCGCGGTCGGCATAGCCCTCGGCGAACAAGACGTGCATGACGGCGCAGGCGAGCGCCGCGTCCGTGCCCGGGCGCAGGCAAAGATGCACGTCTGCCTGCTCGGCGGTGCCGTTGCGGTAGGGGTCGATGACCACGATCTTGGCGCCGCGCTCCTTGCGCGCCCGGATGACGTGGGTCATCACATTGACCTGGGTCGAGACCGCGTTGGTGCCCCAGATCACGATGAGGTCGGCTTCGGCCATCTCGCGCGGGTCGGCGCCCATCAGCGCGCCGGTACCGGCGCGCCAGCCGGCGTTGGAGAGCGTCGAACAGAACGTCGCGTGCATGCCCGAGTAGCGCTTGGCGTGGCGCAGCCGGTTGATGCCATCGCGCATCACCAGGCCCATCGTGCCGGCGTAGAAGTACGGCCACACTGCCTCGGCGCCGTGGCGCTGCTCGGCCTTGAGAAAGGCTTCGGCCACCGCATCGAGCGCGGCGTCCCAGGCGATCGGCGCGAACCGGCTGGAGCCCTTGGGTCCGACGCGCCGCAGCGGTCGCGCCAAGCGCTCGCGGTGGTGCACGCGCTCGGCGTAGCGCGAGACCTTGGCGCAGATCACGCCCAGCGTATAGGAATTGTCCTTGGCGCCATGCACCCGCCCAATGGTGTGCGAGTCCTTCTTCTCCACCTCGAGCGCGCAGGTCGAGGGGCAGTCGTGCGGACAGACGCTGGCAACGGTCTCGAGGGACACGGAGCCTCTAGTTCAGGTGCAAACCACTCGCACGGTACGCCCCCGGGCCGCCGGGCAGCAAGAGTAGGTTGACCGCGCGCGGCGGGGCAGGGCAAATGGCGCCCGTATAGCCGAGGAACGAGATGACTGTCCGCCATCTGCACAATGACCGTGTCCGCCGCGACGCCGCCTTCGCCGAGACCGGGGAGGCGATGCTCGATCTCGCCGTGCTGCCTGAGGTCCGGCGCGAGATCGGGTCGTGGCCGGGCTATCGCCCGACGCCGCTCCACGCTCTGCCCGGTCTGGCAGGGCAGCTCGGCATCGCGAGACTCTGGCTCAAGGACGAGGGCGGGCGTTTCGGCCTCGGCAGCTTCAAGGCGCTCGGCGGCGCCTACGCGGTGTTCCGCTACCTCGCGACGGAAGTCGGGCGGCGCACCGGCGTGCGGGTCACCTCTGC
>VGEJ01000420.1 GCA_016869335.1 Alphaproteobacteria bacterium
GCAGGTCGACTTCTCGGCAATCCGGGTGGGCGCGCAACGCCGCCTCGACCAGGTCGTACCAGCAGTCGCCGGAGCGCGGCCGCTTGGTTTCGTAACCGGCGACGTAGAGCCGGTCGCGCGCGCGGGTCATGGCGACGTAGAGCAGCCGGCGATACTCGTTCATCAGGCGCGCGCGGCTCGCCGCCCGCAACTCCTTCGTGCACGGCGTTTCGTCGGCCTTGGCGCGCGTCCAGAGCGGCGGCGCATCCTCGCCCGGCCACACCAGGCGCTCCTCCTTGGTGCCGTCGGGAACCGCGCAGGTATCGGGCAGGATCACCACGTTGGCCTCCAGGCCCTTGGCGCCGTGCACCGTCATCACCCGCACCTTGCCCGGGGCGTGTTCCAGATCGCGCTTGATCTCGGTGGCGCCCGCTTCGATCCAGTGCAGGAATCCCTGGAGCGACGGCGGATGCTCGCGCTCGAAGGCGAGCGCGAGACCCAGGAACTCCTCGATCGGGTCGAGCGCGTCCTGTCCCAGCCGATAGGCCAGGCGCTTCCGTCCGCCCAGCCGCCCCAGCACGTCGGAATACAGTTCGAACGGACGCGCGTAATCCACCCGCGCCAGCAACGCCGCCAAGCTCTCTCGCGCCGCGGCGATCGCGGGATCGCCCGCGCTCCGCTCGGCCATGGCCTGCCAGAGCGTGCCGCGGCGGGCGTGGGCGAGCGTGAAGAGGTGATCTTCGGTGAGGCCCACCAGCGGGCTTCGCAGAAGCGCGGCCAAGGTGAGGTCGTCTTCGGGATGGAGCAGAAAAGCGCCGAGCGCCATCAGGTCCTCGACCGCGATCTGCTCCAGGAGCTTCATGCGGTCGCTGCCGGCGACTTCGATGCGCTTGTCCTTGAGGCAGCGCACCATCTCGGCCGCGAAGCGGGTGCGTCGGCGGACCAGGATCATCACGTCGCCGGGACCGATGGGACGGCCCTGGGATTCGAGCATCTCGCCGCCGTCGATCCAGCCGCCGACGATCTCGGCGATCCGGCGGGCGAGCTTGGCGGGCGGCGATTCCGCGGGCAGCTTGTCGAGCGGCGCGTCCCAGGGATCGGGCTCGTCGGCCGGCTCGGGTTTGATCGCCGGCCACAGCTCGACCAGCCCGCCCTGGCCGTCGCGCGCGCTGACGTGGCGGATCGCTTCGGCCGCGCCCACCACGCCCGGTCGCGCGGCCGGCGCGGCGAACACCCGGTCGACGGTCTCCAGCACTGCCGGTACCGAACGGCGCGACTGCGCGAGCTGGGCGCCGATGAAGGGCGCGCCCGCGGCCTTGGCGCGCGCCGCGAAATGTGCGCGCATGCCGGCGAAGGCGTCCGGGTCCGCGCCCTGGAAGCCGTAGATCGACTGCTTCTCGTCGCCCACCGCAAAGACCGTGCACGCGCCTTCGCGCGCGCCAACGCCCGCGAAGAACTCGTCGGCCAAGTTGGCGACGATCTTCCACTGGGCGGGGTTGGTGTCCTGGGCCTCGTCCACCAGCAGATGATCGATCCCGCCGTCGAGCTTGTAGTGCACCCAGCCGACGCCGCCGTCCTGCTCGAGGAGCGTGCGCGTCAGCAAAATAAGATCGTCGTAGTCGAGCAGCGCGCGGGCACGCTTGGCCGCCCCGTATCGGGCCAGGACCGCGTGGCCGACGCGCAGCAGCGCCACCGTCGCTGCCCTCGCGCGCACCGCGGCCAGGCGCCCGTGCATCGCGACGATCCGCTGCTGTTCGGCCTGCAGGGCCGCGAGCGCGCCCGGATCGGCCTGCTGCATGGCCTTGGTGATCAGGCTGGCGGCAGCCTTGGGCTCGCCGTCGTCCTTGACGAAGACGCGGCCGTAGGCGCCCGCCAACCCATCCGGGCGCGCGGCCGGATCGGCGAGCCAGGCATGGACCGTCTCGGCCCGCCGGCGGTCGGTGGGCGATCCGGCGGCCAGCGTCGCGGCTGCGCGAGCGAGGCCGGCGCGGTCGAACGCGTCCTCGGCCGACGCCGC
>VGEJ01000421.1 GCA_016869335.1 Alphaproteobacteria bacterium
ACGGCGGGGCCACGATTGACGAGGCGTCCCTACCGCTTGGCGATGCGCTACGGACCCTCGGGCGCGTCGGCGGCGCCTCGGCGCGCGAGCTCGTGCTGCACGGCGGCGAAGCGTACGAGCTGCTGTTCTGCTGCAGCGATGCGCAACCCGGCTTGAACTTGCCGGTCACTCGCGTCGGCACGATCGACGCAGCGCCCGGGCTGCGGCTGCGCGGTGTGGACGGCACTGTCCGCGAGCTGGAGACCCGCGGGCACGTCCATTTCGGAGGAACGGTATGACCGTGGCTCGTGCAATGACCATCGCCGGGTCCGACTCTGGAGGCGGCGCCGGCATTCAGGCGGACCTGAAGGCGTTCTCCGCCCTCGGCGTCTTCGGAACCTCGGCCATCACCGCCATCACGGCGCAGAACACGGTCGCCGTGACCGCGGCGCTGGCGCTAGAGCCGGGGCTGGTGGCGGCCCAGATCGACGCCGTGATCGACGACATCGGCGTCGACGCCGTGAAGACCGGTATGATGGCCAATTCGGCGATCGTCGACGTGGTGGTCGACCGGGCCGCGCGCGGGCGGTTGCCAAAGCTAGTCGTCGACCCGGTGTTGATCGCCAAGAGCGGCGACACGCTGCTGGCGGAGGAGGCGCTGCGGGCCGTTCGCGAGCGGTTAACGCCCCACGCGCTGGCCATCACCCCGAACCACCCCGAGGCGGAGGTGCTCGTCGGCCACCCGATTGAGGGCGACGAAGCTGTCCGCGACGCGGCCCGGGCGATCGTGGCCATGGGGGCGCGATGGGTCCTGATGAAGGGGGGCCACCGCGCCGGCGCCGAGCTCCTGAACCTTCTCCACGATGGCCGCTCGTTTCACGAGCTGCGTGCTCCCCGCGTGGACACTCGCAACACGCACGGCACCGGCTGTACGCTCGCATCCGCGATCACGGCGCGCCTCGCGCTCGGGGATGACGTACCGACCGCGGTGGCAGCCGCCCACGCCTACCTACAGGCCGCAATCGCCGCAGCGAAAGCCCGCGCCATCGGCAGGGGCCACGGCCCCGTGCACCACTTCCACGCCTGGTACTAGGGATGGACCTGGAGCCGATCCGCCAGCATCTGGTTGCAAAGAGCTTCGCCCGCGAACAGGCGCTGGCGCGCTCCCGCGAGACGATCCGCGCGTCCGCCAACGCGATTCGAGCGATCCACCGGGCCGAGTACGACGCCGCTGAGGCACTGATCGAACAAGCCGGCTCGGCGCTCGCCGCCGCGACCGCGTCGCTTGCCGATCACCCGGACATCCTGCACGCCGGCTTCGTGCACGATGCCGCCAAGGAGTACGGCGAGTCGCGCATCGTCCTCGCGCTCGTCCGCGGCGCCGCGATTCCGCCCCCGGATGATCTGGCGGTGGACCCTGTCTCTTACCTCCACGGCCTGGCCGAGGCCGTCGGCGAGCTGCGCCGCCATCTGCTCGACCTGCTTCGCCGCGGCGAGGTCGCCCGCTGCGAGCCGGTGCTCGACGCCATGGATGAGATGTACGCCGCGCTCGTGACGATCGACTTCCCCGACGCGATGACAGCCGGCCTGCGCCGCGCGACCGACAATGCACGAGGCCTACTGGAGCGTACCCGCGGCGATCTCACACTGGCGCTTTGCCTGAGCGCCCTCGAGCGCCGGCTCACCCCCGGGTAGCTGTCTTCGGCAGTACGCTCCGTCCTCGGCACGCTGAACAAGATCTGGACCGAGCAGCGCGCCGTGCTGACGAGGCGACGCCGAGCGCCTCAAGCGCCTTCTCCGAGAGCCGCTCGCGTCACGGGAGTCAACCGGCAATGCACCCCGGACTTCGCGCACAAAAAAGCGAGCCCCGAACGACTTTTCCAACCGCCTCTGGTGCCTCGCCGGTACTTCGCCCTGCCTTGCGACCTGGGTTGTGTCCCAACGAGTGTGTAGATTGGCGCGGTGCTCGTCGGTGATCACGGCGGTTAGCTGACCGCCGCCAGCGGCAACG
>VGEJ01000422.1 GCA_016869335.1 Alphaproteobacteria bacterium
GACGGCTTCTGGATGCACCGGTACCTGGCGAGCAACGGCTTCGAGAACCAGGTCGCGGACGCCGCCTCGATCGAGGTGAGCCGGCGGCTCAAGCACGTGAAGACCGATCGGCCGGACGGCGATCGGCTGCTCGCCAAGCTCATCCGGCATCACGCGGGCGAGCTACGCAGCGGCGCTTCGGTGAGCCAGCTTTTCGCAGAAAGTTGCTTGCCGCGCGGCGCGCGCACGATGCGGGGACCGGAAGTCATGGGAGAGCCTCGTCTACTGGTTGCGAAAAGGGGTTCAGGACAGCAGCAGGCTGTCGGAATCGAATTCCTCGCCGTGCTGGGCGCGGAAGCGCGCGATCAGGTCGGCCACCGTCATGCGGCGGCGTTCTTCGCCAGTCACGTCGAGCATGACGCGGCCTTCGTGCAGCATCAGGGTTCGGTCGCCGAGCGCCAGCGCGTGGCGCATGCTGTGCGTCACCATCAAGGCGGTGAGCTTCTGCTCCTCGATGACGCGGCGGGTCAGCTCCAGCACGAAGCCCGCGGTGCGCGGGTCGAGCGCGGCGACATGCTCGTCGAGCAGCAGGATCTGCATCGGCTCGATCGACGCCATCAGCAGGCTGGTCGCCTGCCGCTGTCCGCCCGAAAGCAGGCCGATGGGGTCGCTGAGGCGGTTCTCCAGCCCGAGGCCCAGCCGCGCCAGTGCGGCGTGAAAGCGCTGGCGGCGCCCCGCGTTCAAGGCGAGGCGCAGGCCACGCAGCAGGCCACGCGAGGACGCTAGCGCCAGGTTTTCCTCGACGGTCAGCGTCTCGCAGGTCCCTGCCCGCGGATCCTGGAACACTCGCGCCACCAGCGCGGAGCGCGCTGCCGCTGGAAGCGGTGTGACATCCTGTTCCGAGATCAGCACGCGTCCGGAGGCCACCGGCAACTCGCCGGCGATGACGTTGAGCAGCGTGGATTTCCCGGCGCCGTTGGAGCCGATCACGGTGACGAACTGGCCGCTGGGGATGTCGATCGAAAGCTCGCTGAGGACGCGGTTCTCCATCGCGGTGCCGGCATTGAAGACAACCGATACGCTCTCCACCCTGATCATGGCTGTTTCGCGCGGCCCGCGCCCGCCGCGGTACCCGAGAACGCGAGCGCCACGCAGACCAGCGCGGCGGTGACGATGTTGACGTCGGAGGCGGTAAGGCCGAGCGCGGTGGCGTTCAGCGCCAGCGCGACGATGACGTGGTACACGATGGCGCCGAACACGCACGACAGCGTGAGGCCCACTAGGCCGCGGGCCGGGATCAGCGCGCCGCCGCCGATCACGGCGGCCAGACCGACGATGATGGTGCCGATGCCCATGGTGACATCCGCCGCCCCCTGCAGTTGCGCGAGCAGCGAGCCGCCGAATGCCGCGAGGCCATTGCTGATGGCAAGACCCATCAGCACCAGGCGTTCGGTGCGCACGCCGTTGGCGCGCGCCATGACCGGATTGGCGCCGGTGGCGCGCATTGCGAGGCCCGTCTCGGAGTGCAGAAACCATGCGTAGATGCACCAGACGGCGGCTGTCACCGTGAGGAAGAACAGGGGCGCGAGCCAGGGATTGGGCAGGCCAAGGCCTTCTGCGGAACTCAGCACGCTCTTCTGGCCGAGGAGCGGCACGGTGGGGCCAGACATCACGCGGATGTTCACCGAGTACAGCGCGATCATGGTGAGGATGCTGGCGAGCAGGTTGAGCACGCGCAGCCGCAGGTTGAGCGTCGCCGTGATCAGGCCGGCGCCGGCGCCCGCAACGATGGCGACGGCCGTGGCAACCCAGGGGTTCCAGCCCTTGACGATGAGTACCGCGGTCACGGCGGCGCCGAACGCGAAGCTGCCGTCGACCGTAAGGTCGGGGAAATTGAGGACGCGAAAGGTGAGGAATACCCCGAGGGAGACGAGACCGAAAATCAGGCCGGTCTCGATCGCCCCAAGGAAGGCGACCAGCGACACCGGATTAGAACACCTTGCTTGC
>VGEJ01000423.1 GCA_016869335.1 Alphaproteobacteria bacterium
CCTGATATTCGTTTCGCTGGTTATCGCCCGGATTCCTTCGGCGCTCGCTCCGCGCGGTTTCGACGCGGTCACCGGGGGCCAGGTGATGTTCCTCGTGGCCGCGGCGCTCTGCTTCGTGTCGGCCTTCGTGTTGCAGTCGGGGCTGATGGCCGGCACGCCGGTCGCGGAGCATGAGCGGCGCAGCGCCAGGGAGCTGCTCCTGGCGGGACTGCGCGCTGCGCGCAACCCGCGCGTGCTGCTCAGCTACGCCTGCGCCTTCACCGGCCGGGCGGACAACGCGCTGAAGAGCACGTTTGTCGCGCTATGGGCCGTCGCCGCGGCACCGGACGCCGGCCTGGGCACTGCCGACGCGCTGGCGCGGGCCGGCCAGGTCATCGGCTTCATGGGCGCTGTGGGACTCGTGTGGGTGCCGCTGTTCGGCTTCGTCCTCGACCGTGTCGACCGGGTTACCGGCGTCGCTCTCGCCATGGCGCTGGCCGGCATCGGCTTCTCGTCGATGGCGTTCATCACCTCGCCGCTCGACTTAGCCATGCTGCCGGCGTTCGCGATTCTCTCGATCGGGCAGATCAGCGCGATCATCGCCTCGGTGACGCTCGTCGGGCAGGAAGCGGCGCCGGCCGAGCGCGGTTCCGTCATCGCCATGAACGGCTGGTTCGGCGCGGTGGGCATCCTCATCGCCGCGGTCATCGGCGGGCGCCTGTTCGATGCGGTATCGCCAGCGGCACCCTTCATCGCGATCGGCGCGCTGCAGCTGCTGCTGGCCGTTGCCGCAATCGGCGTGCGGCTGGTGCGACCGTCGCCGGTCGCTGCCTGAAGCTCACCAGGGCAGGACGCTGCCGTCGTAGTTGATGAACTGCCCGGCGCTGGATGCGTCGAGACGGTCGATCACGCGGATCATGCCGCGCACGGCCTCCTCCGCGGTGATGAGCTGGATCACGCCCGCGCGCACGAGCGCCACGATCGGTGCCATGTCTTCCGGTGGCTTGTCGTCCGGACCGAGCGCGAGCAGGCCGCGGGTGTCGGCCAGGCCCGGATTGACGAGTCCCACGTGCACGCCGCGCGGCGCGAGATCCAGCGCCAGCGATCGCGCGAGGAGATGTGTGGCCGCCTTGCTTGCGCGGTAAGCGTAGAGGTTCACCGGCGGCCGCAGCAGGCCGTTCGACGACGCGGCACTGCCGAGGAATACGATCTTCTTCTGCCCGCCGCGCTCTACCAATGGCAGGAACCGCTCGAGCACGCGCATCGGGCCCGTCGCGTTCACCTCGAACGAGCGCGCGAAGAACTGCCAGTCGAGGCCATCGAGCCGCTGTCCGCGCTGGGGCGCGAGCCATGCGGAATTGAGGAGCAGAAGATCGAGGGCCTGTCCGGCGAGTTCTGTCGCGCAGGCGCTGACGCTGGCGGCGTCGGTGACATCGAGGGCGTGCAGGGAAACCTGCGGGTGCCGATCGGCGATCGCGCGCAAATCAGCGGCCTCCGCCGGATTTCGGCAGGTCGCGAACACGCGCCACCCGGCCGCGGCGTACTGGCGCGCGAACTCCAGGCCGAGGCCGCGGTTGGATCCGGTGATCAGTACGCTGGGCATCGTCGGCCTTCCGCTCAGGGTGCCAGGAACGGCACGGGCTGGTGGACCCACTTCGCCGGGTCAGCGCGCCGCGCTGGGGAAGGGATCACGCGCACCTCGCCGTTCGCGGCCGCCGCGTCGAGTGCCAGGCGGTCGAGCTGCCAGCCCCGCTGGCGCAGCGACAGCATCAACTCCCAATAGGCGCGCGTGAGGCGGTCCTCGCGGTCGATTGCGATGCGCGGGAAGACCGGCTGGTCGGGTGCCCGACGCGGCTGGTGGCCTTCGGCAATCGCCTTGTCCTGGTAGACATTGCGCAGGTTCCGCTCGAGATGGTCCTTGTCCTTCTCCGGTTCCATCATGAAGTTCCGGTAGGCGATGAGATACATCATCGTGTTCTCTTCATCGATGGGCGTGGACATCGAA
>VGEJ01000424.1 GCA_016869335.1 Alphaproteobacteria bacterium
CGAGCCGCCCGCCAGCGATGCGGCGCAAGAGCTCCATCTGCCCGAGCCGGAGGTGGGCGTGGACGACACCGAGACTGACCGCGAGGTCATCGTCGGACGTGGCCTCGATGAACGGGACCTGCTCCGCGCTCCAATAGATCGTCAACGGTGCGCGCAGCGGCAGTCCCCGCCGCGGCACCATGGCGAGCCGGGCCGCCAGGTCGGTCGGGGCCGGCGGCGAAGTGAGGAGCGCGCGCCCGAAGAGAATGGCGCCGCTGTAGGTCGCGGCCAGGATCTGAGCGAGGCGCACGGAAGGCTCAGCGCTGGTAGCGGGCCGCCATCAGGGCGTAGAGCGTCCGAAGTGCCATGGCCTCGCCGCCGGCCGGGCGGCCGGGACGGGTCTTGTCGTTCCAGGCGTAGAGATCGAAATGGGCCCAGGAGCGGGTCTCGGAGACGAAGTCCTTGAGGAACAGCGCGGCGGTGATCGCGCCGGCGAAACGATCGCCACCGGTATTGTCGATGTCGGCAATCGTGCTCTGCAGGAGCTCGCGGTAGGGCGCCCACAGCGGCAGCCGCCACAGCGGGTCGCTCTGCTGGCGGGCGTGGCGCTCGAGGTCGCCGGCCAAGAGATCGTCATCGGTGAACAGGGCCGGCAGATCGGTGCCGAGCGCGACGCGCGCGGCGCCGGTCAGCGTTGCGCAATCGAGCAGCAGCGCCGGGCGCTCGCGATCGGCCTCGGCCAGGGCATCGGCCATCACCACGCGGCCCTCGGCGTCGGTATTGCCGATCTCGACGGTGAGCCCCTTGCGCGTCCGAATCACATCGCCCGGGCGCATGGCGCTGCCGGCGACGCTGTTCTCCACGGCGGGAATGAGCACGCGGAGCCGGACTGCGAGGTTGGCATCCATGATCAAGCGGGCGAGACCAAGGACCGTCGCGGCGCCGCCCATGTCTTTCTTCATCAACCGCATCCCGGCGGCTGTCTTGATGTCTAGGCCGCCGGAATCGAAACACACCCCTTTGCCGATGAGCGTCACCTTCTTCGCGGCGGGATCGCCCCAGCGGAGGTCGATCAGGCGCGGGGCGCGCGCGCTGGCGCGGCCGACGGCGTGGATGGCCGGGTAGCCGTGGGTGAGCAGGTCATCGCCGGCGATGACGCCGAGCTCGGCGTGATAGCGCTCGGCCAGTGTCTGCACGGCGCCCGCGAGTTCCGCCGGTCCCAGATCCTCCGCCGGTGTGTTGATGAGATCGCGCACGAAGAAGGTCGCTTCAGCGATACGGGTGACGCGCGCGGCATCCGCCTCGGCCGGCATGACCAGGCGCGGGCGCACGCCGTTCGGCCGCGCCCTGTAACGCGCGAAACCGTAGCTGCCGAGTGCCCAGCCGAGCCCCGCCGCCTCGCTCGGCTCGCCGCTCGCTACCCCGACAATACGATAGAGCCCGGGCGGCAGCGTCGTGGGCAGGCCACCGTAGCACCACAGGTCTCCGGTCTCGCCGATGCCGAGGACCACGCCGGCGAGCGCGCCGGTGTCCGATGGCACCGCCAGGTGCTTGCCGACATCGGCCTTGAAGCCGTTCGCCCGCACCCATGCCTGAACCCGCGGCTCCTGCTGGCGCAGCCACGCCTCGAGGTTCGCGCGTGCAACCGGCCAGATGGGTATCGACCCCGGCGCGTCCCGGGCGCTCAACTGCAAGCGTTCGTCCATCCCACAACCCGCCGCACCGGCTTCGTGCCGGCTGTCCCCGCCGCGATCCTACGCGCACGACGGCCGGAGGCCAACGCCCGCCGCGTCTCCCGCGGCGTCGGCGTTGCCTCAGCGCTTGCGCCCCTTGGCCCGCTGTGATGGCATGAGGCGCTGCACGGCCGCGGTATGGAGCACATCATATGAGGCTGAACCCGGGCCAGCGCGCCCAGTTCGAAGAAGAGGGCTACCTATTCCTGCCGGACCTGTTCGGCCCCGACGAGATGGCCGCGCTCAACGCCGAGGTGCCTAGGATCCTG
>VGEJ01000425.1 GCA_016869335.1 Alphaproteobacteria bacterium
CTCTGCTTCCGGCACCAGGCCGGTCGCGACCAGCTCTCGGCGCGGGACGATGATCGCCGTGTGCCAACCATTGCTGAAAACGCTGACGGCATGGCTCAGCGGGCCGCTATCGGCCCTGGGCAACGATGGCTCCGGGGCGCAGGCGGCGAGCCAGCCGACCCAGACGAGCCACGCCAAGGCAACGGTCAGGCGTCTCATGTCAGCAGGCTCGCGGCAGCGACCCGCATCGGGTCTAGGGACTCGACCACGCCACCGACCAGAACCGGAAGGTGATGCTACCGGACTGCGCGGGTTGCTTGACGACTTTACGCGCGGTCGGCAAGAGTGCCGAGCCTAAGGCGCCTCGGGCGCTGCCCAGGTGGCGGAGCGGCGTCGGTCGGCGCTGTCGCCGCGGGGTCGCAGCCCAGAGGGCGCCGTGCTGCATATCACCGATCTTGTCTACCGCGTCGCCGGGCGCCCGCTGTTCGACGGGGCCAGCGCCACCATCCCTGGAGGACACTTTGTCGGCCTGGTCGGGCGCAACGGCGCGGGCAAGACCACGATCCTGCGGCTCATCGCCGGGGCGCTGCAGCCCGACGGCGGAACGATCACGGTTGCTCCGGCCGGCACGATCGGCATCCTGCCACAGGAGGCGCCGCGCGGCGCGGCCAGCGTGTTCGATTTCGTTCTCGCGGCCGACGTGGTCCGAGCGCGGTTGCTCGCGGAAGCCGCGACCGCGACCGACGCCCTCCGCCTCGCCGAGGTCCATGCGCAGCTCGACGACATCGGGGCGGCGGCGGCACCGGCGCGGGCGGCGGCCATCCTCGCCGGTCTCGGCTTCGATGCCAAGGCGCAGACGCGCCCGCTCGACACCTTCTCGGGCGGCTGGCGGATGCGCGCGGCGCTGGCGACACTGCTATTCACCGCACCGGACCTCCTGCTGCTCGACGAGCCGAGCAATCACCTCGACCTCGAGGCTCGGCTGTGGCTCGAGGTATTCCTCAAGCGCAATCGCGGGACGACGCTGCTGGTGAGCCACGACCGGGCGCTGCTCAACGCTCTCGTCGGCGGCATTCTCCATTTGAGTCAGGGCCGGCTTGCCTTCTACCGCGGCAACTACGACGCCTTCGAGCGGGCATCGGAGCAACGTCAGACCCAGGCCGCGGCGCGGCTCGCCCGGCAAGAGGCGCAACGCGCCAGGATCCAAACGTTCATCGATCGCTTCCGGGCCAAGGCGACGAAGGCGCGTCAGGTCCAGTCGCGGATCAAGGCGCTGACCCGGCTCGAAGCGCAGGCGCCGGAGCGCGCCGATCCGGCCGTGATCTTCGACCTGCCGGCGCCGTCCCCCCGGCCGGGGCCACTGCTGAGGCTCGAAGGCGCCGCGGTCGGCTATGGCGACACCCCGATCCTGCGCCGGCTCGATCTCACCATCGATCGCGACGATCGCATCGCCCTGCTCGGCGCCAACGGCAACGGCAAGACCACGTTGCTGCGGCTGTTTGCCGGCACGCTCAGAACCTCGCGCGGCACCTTGACCCGGGTGCCCAAACTCCGCACTGGCTATTTCGTGCAGGAGCAGGCCGACGCCCTGGACCCGGCCGCCACGCCGCTCGCCCATGTCGCGGCGCTCGAGCCGCCGCGGAGCGTGCAGGCCCGCTACGCCCATCTCGGGCGCTTCGGGCTCGGGCAGGAGCGCGCGGAGCAGGCGATCGGCGCGCTCTCGGGCGGCGAGAAAGCGCGGCTCCTGCTCGCCACGGTCATGTACCAGGCGCCGCACCTGCTCTTGCTCGACGAGCCGACGAACCACCTGGACATGGCCTCGCGCGAAGCTCTCGCGGCCGCGCTGATGAGTTACGCGGGCGCGGTCGTGCTCGTCAGCCACGACTTCAACCTGATCGACCTGTGCGCCGACCGGCTGTGGCTCGTGGCGGATGGCACGGTGCGGCCCTTCGATGGCGATCTGGCCGAGTATAGGGCTTGCGTCACCGCGG
>VGEJ01000426.1 GCA_016869335.1 Alphaproteobacteria bacterium
AGACCGCGGGCTTGGCCGCCGCCACGGCTGCCTCGAACAGCGCACGCAAGAGGGCCGCCGGCGCCATCATTCGCGCACCACCTGCTGGCCGCGCGTCTCGCGCAGCGGCAGCGCGAGCGCGATCGCGGTCGCGACCGCGAGCGGATAGACCAGGAACGCGGCGCGGAACGCGCTGCCGGCGTAGAGCGGCGCGCCGGCCGCCATCGTGCCGTCCCAACCGAGGTCCAGGAGGTAGCCGACCAGGGGCTGAAACGCCGCCGGGCTGAACATGCAGATGGTGTTGAAGACCCCGGTCGCGGTCGAGCCGAGCGCCGGCGGGTTGTGCTCGCGCAGAAACGCGAACATCACCCCCATGCCCCCGTTCGAGAGCCCGAGCAGGAAAAACACCACCATGAGCGCACCGAGCGGCAAGTCGGGCAGCAGCGCGAGCGCCAGCCACATCGCGAGCGCCAGGAACGCGCCCGCCAGCATCGGCCCCTTGCGGCGGCGCAACCGGTCGGCGACGTAGCCCGCGAGCGGCGCGCCGACCCCCCAGCCGACCATGACCATCGAGCTGTAGAACGCCGCATCCGACCGCGTCAGGCCATAGCCCTGCATCAGGTACGCCACGCTCCACAGGCTGACGAATGACAGGATCGGCCCGGCGATCAAAGCGCCGTAGAGCGAGATCAACCACGTGTGGCGGCTCAGGAGGACCCGGCCCATGCCGGTGAGCAGGCGCACCCGTGGCGCGGCGGCGGTCGCAGGGCCGGCCGGACGGTCGCGCACCAGAAGCCACAGCATGGCCGCCCAGGCGAGCGCGAAGACTGCCAGCGCCTCGAACACACCACGCCACGGCACGACCTCGACGAGAGCGGCGAGCGGCGCCTGGCCGAGCAGCGCGCCCGCCATGCCTGAGAACATCACGAGGCCGGTGACGAACGCGAAACGGTCGGCCGGAAGCCACGCCCGCGCGATCACCAGTGCGCCGACGAAGGGCACGCCGGCGCCGGCCCCGATCAGGAGCTGTCCGAGCGCGGCTATCGCCAGATTGTCGGCCCAGGCAAAGAGGAAGCTGCCCGCGGCGCACAGGATCGCGGCGCCGGCCAGGACCGCCCGCGCGCCGAAGCGGTCGAGCACGATCCCCAGCGGGATCTGTAGGCCGGCGTACGAGTAGAAATAGAACGCCGACAGGTTACCGAGCAACGCCGCCGTGACCCCGAAGTCGCGCATCAGCTGATCGACGACGACGTTGGGCGCGACGCGCTGCAGGAAGGCATAAGTGTAGAGCGAGGTCGCGAGGGCGAACATCACCCACGGCAGATAGGCGGCGCGCGGCCGCCCGCGGGCCAGCGTCATCGCGCGGCGCCCGAGTCGGCCAGCGCCGGGGCCGGCGCGACGCCGGCGCGCGAGGCGAGCATGATGCCCAGGAGGACGACCACGCCGCCGGCCGCCTGCCACAGGCTGAGCGCCTCGGCGAGCAGGAGCCACGCCAAGAGTGCCGCCGAGACGGTTTCGAGGAGCAGCGCCACCGACGAGAACATGACCGGCAGGCGGGCGAGGCTCCAGGCAATGAGCCCCTGCCCGCCGCAGTGAGCGAATAGAGCAAGGCCGGCGAGCACCGCCCAGCCCGCCACCGTCTCGGCGATCAGCGCCTCGCCAGAGCCGACGGCGACGAACAGGAGGGCGAGGGTGGTCACTGCGCCCGACCGCGCCATGATCGCGCCGGCCGAGAACGATTCGCGCAGTCGTTTGACGACCAGGAGATAGCCGGCGAAGAACGCGGCGGTGAGGAGACCGAGGGCATCGCCAAGAGGCGCGCTCGGCGCCGCCGCGAACGTCGCCCCGACGACCAGGGCGGCGCCGGCCAGCGTCACGCCGAGCGCGGCAAGGAAGCGCGCCGTCAGGCGCTCGCCGAAGAACAGCCAAGCCACGAGTGCCACGAAGAGGGGCGCGCAGTTCGCAAACAGCGTGGCGTTGGC
>VGEJ01000427.1 GCA_016869335.1 Alphaproteobacteria bacterium
CGGCCCGACCGCGAGCGCGCCGACGCCCTGAACGAGCGCCGGTTGGGCGGCGATCGGCTGCGGTGGCCGCGCTTCGGTCGCATCCGGCATCGCCCCAGTATAGCGGCCCGGCGCCGCCGGCCCGGCGAGTTGACGCCATCGGTCGCGATCCCTAGTTTGCGCCACTCGCGCAGAAGGGCGCAGGAATCGGCCATGGCGACAGCGTCACCCGAGATGCTCGCGCAGGCGAGCAAGGCATGGCCTTTCCAGGAGGCGCAGAAGGTCCTCGACCGGATGGGCGGTCGGGCTCCGGCCAAGGGCTACGTGCTGTTCGAGACCGGCTACGGCCCCTCCGGCCTGCCGCACATCGGCACCTTCGGCGAGGTCGCGCGCACCTCGATGGTGCGGCGGGCGCTTGCCGAGCTGTCCGGCGTGCCGAGCCGCTTGTTCGCGTTCTCCGACGACATGGACGGCCTGCGCAAGGTGCCGGACAACGTTCCCAATCGCGACATGGTGACGCAGCACCTCGGCAAGCCGCTCACCGCCATCCCCGACCCGTTCGGCGAGCACGAGAGCTACGGCCACCACATGAACGCGCGGCTCCGCCGTTTCCTCGACCGCTTCGGCTTCGACTACGAGTTTCAGAGCGCGACGGCCTGCTACCGCGCGGGTCGGTTCGACGCGACGCTGCTCAGCGCACTCGCGCACTACGATGCGATCATGGCGGTGATGCTGCCGAGTCTCGGGCCTGAGCGGCAGGCGACCTACAGTCCGTTCCTGCCGCTGTGCCCCAGGACCGGCCGGGTGCTCCAGGTGCGCATCGAGCGGCGCGACGTTGCCGCGGGCACGGTGAGCTACCGCGACGAAGACGGGCGTCTGGTCGAGGTGCCGGTGACCGGGGGGCGGTGCAAGCTGCAATGGAAGGCCGATTGGGCGATGCGCTGGGTCGCGCTCGACGTCGATTACGAGATGTCGGGCAAGGACCTGATCGATTCGGTGAAGCTTTCGAGCCGGATCGCCCGCATCCTGGGGGCCGAGCCGCCCGCCGGCTTCTCCTACGAGCTGTTCCTCGATGAGCGGGGCGAGAAGATCTCGAAGTCGCGCGGCAACGGGCTCACGATCGATGAGTGGCTCCGCTATGCCGCGCCGGAAAGCCTGTCCTACTTCATGTATCAGGCGCCGCGCGCGGCCAAGCGGCTCTGTTTCGACGTCATCCCGCGCGCGGTGGACGAGTACTTCAAGCGGCTGGCCGACTACCGCGATGAGTCCGGCGCCGCGCGCCTGATCAACCCGATCTGGCACATCCATGCCGGCAACCCGCCGACCGTCGCGGTGCCGATCAGCTTCGGCATGCTCCTCAACCTCGCGAGCGTGTGCAACGCCGAGGCGCCGGACGTCCTGTGGGGGTTCATCAGCCGCTACGTGCCAGCCGCCGGTCCGGCCGCCAATCCCAAACTGGACGAGCTGGTCGGCTACGCGCTCGCCTACTACCGCGATTTCGTGAAGCCGGCCAAGCGCTACCGCGCGCCCAACCCGCAGGAGCGCAAAGCACTCGGCGCGCTGGCGGAGGTGCTCGCGGCACTCCCCCCAGGGACCGGCGCCGAGGCGATCCAGAACGAGGTCTACGAGGTCGGCAAGCGCCACGGCTTCGCCAACCTGCGCGCCTGGTTCGGCACGCTCTACGAGGTTCTGCTCGGCCAGACGGAAGGCCCGCGCATGGGCTCCTTCATCGCGCTCTACGGCATTGCGGAAACAGTGGCGCTGATCCAGTCCGCCCTCGCCGGTGCGTGACGGAACGAGATCCCGTCGGAGGGGTCGGCAACGGAAACGATACCAAAGCGGATCCGTGCACCTTAAGAGTCCGTTTGAGAATTGGCTCAATGGCTTATTCTTCGGAGCAAGAGGCTTCCGAGGGCGACATGGATCATGGCCTCGGAGACATCGATGCGTTGCTCGTAGTCGCGCACGAGACGGCG
>VGEJ01000428.1 GCA_016869335.1 Alphaproteobacteria bacterium
TATGGACCGCGGTGTAGCCGATACGGCGCGCGCCGAGTGCCAGTACCTTGTAATTGTTGCCTTCGGGCAGGCGGGGGCGGCCGTTGGTGCCGGCCACGCCGAGCTTGTCCTCGGCGCGGGCGTAGTAGGGCGCCAGCTCGGGATAGCTGAGCGGCCAATCCATCAGCGTCGTACCCGGAATGTCGCCGTAGGTCGTGCGCGCCTTGAACTCGCTGTCCTTGAGGCGGACCGAGGTGCCGGCCCAATGCACGCTGGTGCCGCC
This sequence comes from Alphaproteobacteria bacterium, assembly GCA_016869335.1. Classification (GTDB taxonomy): domain Bacteria; phylum Pseudomonadota; class Alphaproteobacteria; order VGEJ01; family VGEJ01; genus VGEJ01. The sequence goes on from VGEJ01000428.1 coordinate 263, forward strand.
CACGGTCTTGCACATCCACGCCGGGGTGTCGGGGAACGTGGTCATGTTGGCGCGGTTGCCCCGCGCCTGGCGCCGATCGGTCCAGGTCAGGCGCTCGGCCATGATCTGCTCGTCGTTGACGAACTCGGTCATCTCGATGCGCGGGCCGGCCTCGAGCAGCACGACATCGATGCCCTTCTGCGCGAGCTCGTTGGCAAGTGTGCCGCCGCCGGCGCCCGAGCCCACGATGACCACAACGGCCTCATCGTGACCGAACGTCACGGCGGCCACGTTGTCGTCCTGATGCGTCATGTCCCTCCCCCCATCATGCTTCGAGACGGCCAGCGGCCCTCCTCGGCATGGGGACCATTGGGTGCCCTCGCCCCCGGCGCAGTATAGCGATTCCACGTGCTGGAGCGATGGCTCGGGGTCGCGCTACAATGGCCAACACTCGTGCAGGAGGGCGGCATGGACGAGAGGCGCACCCGCACCTCGGTCCTCGACCCGATGACGGTGCCGGAACGGGTCGGGTCGAGCTATCCCGAGGGCTTCCGCGACACGGTGGCGGGGCGGGCGAAGCGGGCGCTGGGCGATGCCCTCGGACTCACGAACTTCGGCGTCAACCTGGTACGCCTGCCGCCCGGCGTCGCTTCCTCGATCCGGCATTGGCACAGCCACGAGGACGAGTTCATCTACGTGCTCTCCGGCGAGCTCGTGTTGGTGACGGACCACCGCGAGGAGTTGCTGCGCCCCGGCGCCACAGCCGGGTTCCCGGCTGGTGCCGCCGATGGCCACCACCTGATCAACCGCGGCAGCGGCGATGCTCTCTATCTGGAGGTCGGCGACCGCAGCGCGGGGGACGTCGTGACCTACGCGGACGTCGATCTGATGCTGGTGCCGCAGGGATCGGGCCGGGCATTCACCAACAAGCGCGGCGAGCCCTATCGCTGAGGCGCGCCGGCGCAGCTAGTGGAGCTTGCGCGCGGCCTCGGCGATCGCCTTGTCGATCAGGGCGCCGGCACGCTGCTCGTCGAGGTTCTCGACGATGAGGCGGCGGGTGGCCGCGGTCGCCACCTCGACCGCGGTCTCGCGAACGTCGCGCAGCGCCTGCGCCTCGGCCTGGGCGATCTTGAGCTGGGCGAGTTCGGTGCGGCGGCGGATCGAGGACTCGAGGTCGGCCTCGGCCTTGGCGGCGACCGCCCTGGCATCCTCTTCTGCGCGGTGCACGATCGCCTGCGCCTCGGCCTCGGCATCGCGCTGCCTGCGCTCATAGCCGGCAAGCAGGGCCTGCGCCTCCTCGCGCAGCCGGACCGCCTCGTCGAGCTCGGCTCTGATGCGGGCCGCGCGCTCATCCAGTCGCCTGGTGCTTTCGCGATAGGCGCGCCGGGCGACCGCGGCGATGAACACCACGAAGGCGACGATCACCCAGAACTCGGGACTGGCGAACATCGCTAGCGCCCGCCGAGCTCGCGCTCGACCGCCTGGGCCAGCGCCTGGTCAGCGGGCTCGAGCCCGATGAGGCGTGCCGTGGCGGTGCGGGTCACCTCCACCGCGACCTCGCGCAGACTGGCGAGCGCCTGATCCCGCGCGGCCGCGATCCGCCGCTCCGCTTCGCGCGCCTCGCCGGCCAGACGGTTCTCGAGCTCGGCGCGCCTCGCCGCAACCTCGGCGGCCATG
>VGEJ01000429.1 GCA_016869335.1 Alphaproteobacteria bacterium
TTCAGCTCCGCCGTCACGGCTGGAACGCTCAGGTTCAAAGTCATCTCAAGCCTCCGCATTCTGCTCACCCCGTTCGGGGTGGACCTGTTTCACCGCAGCGCCGGATCGTGCCGGCCGGCTCCGTGTTGGCACGGATGCCTAGAGATGCGCGTGCAGCCACCGGCCAACTTTGGCCAGCCGCCCGCGCGGCGCCTCGCCCTCCTCGAGCCGCCACGTCCTCGCCTCCACCTCACCCGCCTGGCCGTACGCGAGCAGGCCGGCGCACGTCGCGAAGGCCGGCCCGCTGGTCGCATCCGATAGGCCGCCCAGCTTGATCGGCCGCCCTATCCGGACCTGCTTGTCGAGGATGCGCGCCGCCAGCTCGCGTACTCCCTGGAGCTGGCACGCGCCCCCGGTCAGCACGACCCGGCGCCCGGAAAGGCGATCGAACCCGCTCGCCTCGAGCCGGGCGCGGACGTGCTCGAATGTCTCTTCGATGCGCGGCTGGATGATCCCCACAAGCACCGAGCACGGCACCTCGGTGGTGCTCTCGTGCTCGCTCTCCCCGACCTGGGGCACGCGCAGGATCTCGCGCTCATCAGAAGGGCTCGGGAGCGCGCTGCCATAGAGCGTCTTCAAGCGCTCGGCGTACTCCGCCGGGGTCGAAAGCCCGCGCGCGACGTCGTGAGTGATGTGGCCGCCCCCGAGCGGCACGAAGTCGGTGTAGACCGGGTGCCCGGAGACGAACACCGCAAGCGAGGTGATTCCGGCCCCCATGTCGATCAGCGTGACGCCGAGCTCCTTCTCGTCGGATACCAGGACGCCGAGCCCCGACGCGTAGGGCGAGGCCGCGACGTCGGCGATCGCCAAGTGGCCGCGCTCGACGCACATGGCAAGGTTGCGCAGCGGCCCGGCGGGTACCGTGACGGCGTGGAGGTCGACGCCGAGGTGGGCGCAGAACATCCCGAGCGGGTCGCGCACGCCGCGGTTGCCATCGACCGCGTAGCCGAGCGGAATCGCGTGCACCACCTCGCGCCCCGGCAGGTCCAGTCGGCTCAGGCTCTGTTCCCGGACGCGGCGCAGATCGCTGCCCGTGATCGGCTGCCCGCCGAGCGTGATCTCGGCCGACAGAAGCTGCGAGGTCGGCTGCGTGCCCGAGACGTTGAGGTACACCTCGCGCACGGTCTCCTCGGCCATGCGCTCGGCGCTCTCGACGGCGGCGCGAATGGCGCGCTCGGTTTCCTCCATGTCAACGACGGTACCGGCGCGCATGCCGCGCGAGACGTGCGTGCCGACGCCGATGACGCGCCGGCTATCATCGGCCTCACGCCGGGCGATGAAGCAGGTGACCTTGCTCGTCCCGACGTCGAGCGCGGCGATCACTCCCCCCCGCACCGCCATTACCCCGCTCCCCTCACGCGCTTTGTCCCGGATCGCGCATGCGGATCGCAGCGGCCGGCGTCAGGCGGACGGTGAGCCGATCGGGTAACCGCAGGTCCACGACCGCGATGTCGCGCTGCAGTATGTGATCGTCGCGCTCGATCTCCGCGAGGTAGCGCCATGCCGTCAGCAGCCGATCGGCCGGCAGGCGGACCACAACGCCATTGTCGAGCCGCACGTCCCACCGACGGTCAGCGACGCGCACCGCCGCGACGACCCGGGCGTAGAGCGCGGGCTCGGTGCCCAGCATGTCGAGCACGACGCCGGCGTGCCGCGCTGCCGTAGCCCCGACAATGATCGGCAAATGGGCGAAACGCACCAGTTCGGCGGGCACGATCGGCGTGCCGGCCCGGTCGATGAGGGCGAGCTTGCCCTGGTGTTGCCACAACGCGACCGGGCGCCGTTCGGTGATGCGCACCACAATCACTTGCGGCAGGCGCCGGGTCACAGACG
>VGEJ01000430.1 GCA_016869335.1 Alphaproteobacteria bacterium
AAGATAGTCGCACGGGATGCCCGGGCCGCCGTTGAGCAGGAGCACGACTTCATCGCCCGAGCCGAAACTGTAGGTCTTGACCGTGTAGCCATCGATCGTGAAATCCACTTGGGCGTCCCACTTGCGCTCTTGCCACATCGCGCTCTCCCTCTAGTGCCCGCCTATTGTTAGCACCGGCCCTCGACTATGGTGAAGGCGGGGCGCGGACGGCAGTGATGGCGGCGATCACCCTTCAGGACATCTACGCGGCGCGGTCGCGCATCGCCGGGCTCGCCCGGCGCACGCCGCTCGTTCCCTCGCCGAGCCTCGCGGGGCGGCTCGGTGGCGAGGTACGGCTCAAGCTCGAGACCCTGCAGGACATCGGGGCGTTCAAGATCAGGGGCGCCGCCAACCGCATCCTCGATCTCTCGCCGGCCGAGCGCGGGCGCGGCGTGGTCACGGTATCGACCGGCAACCACGGTCGCGCGGTGGCGAGCGCCGCCCGCGCCGCCGGCGTGCGGGCCGTGGTCTGCCTCTCGCGCCTGGTGCCGGCGTTCAAGGTGGCGGCGATCGAGGGGCTAGGGGCCGAGGTTCGCGTCGTCGGCGACAGTCAGGATGAGGCTGAGGTCGAAGCGGTCCGGCTGGTTGACGCCGAAGACATGGTGTACGTGAACCCCTACGACGATCGCCATGTGATCGCGGGCCAGGGCACGATCGGCCTCGAGCTCCTCGAGGACTATCCGGCGCTGGAGACCGCGATCGTACCACTTTCCGGTGGCGGGCTGATTGGCGGCATCGCGCTCGCGCTCAAGGCGGCGGCACCGCGCGTTCGAGTGATCGGCGTGTCGATGGAGCGCGGCGCGGCGATGATCGAAAGCCTCCGCGCCGGGCGCCCGATCCAAGTCCCGGAACTTCCCACCCTCGCCGATTCGCTTGGCGGCGGCATCGGCCTCGATAACCGCCATACATTCGCGCTGGTACGCGATCTGGTGGACGCAACGGTGCAGGTGAGCGAAGCCGAGATCGCCGAGGCAATGCGCCATGCCTACCGCGAGGAGCGGCTGATCGTCGAGGGCGGCGGCGCGGTCGGGATCGCCGCCGTGCTCGCCGGCCGCATCGCCGGGGTCGGCCGTACCGGCATCGTGCTCAGCGGCCGCAACCTCGATATGGACCTGTTCACCCGCATCGTGACGGGCGACCCGAGCGCGCTCCCGGCCTGATCGGTCGCGCTCAATAGACCCGCTGGTAGCGGCGGCACTTCACGCCATCGCTCAAGCCGGCGAGCATGGCCATCTCGAAGCGCTTGAGCTGGAGGTAGCAACTCAGCAGTTCGGGGTGGAGCCAGCCGCGCACGACGTCATCTACTTCGAGCGCGCGCAGCGCCAGCTCGAGCGAGCTCGGCAACCGCCGGATGCCGAGCCGCGCGCGCGCCGCCTCATCCAGCTCGGCCGGGTCGCGATCGATCAACGGCGGCGCCTCGAGCTTGGCCCGAATACCCTCGAGGCCGGCGCGCACCACGGCGCCGAGCGCGAGGTGGGGCGAAGCCGCGGCGTCGGCCGCGCGGTACTCGAGATGGAGCTGCGGCGCCGGATCGAAGCCCTTGAGATCGACCGTCGGGCAGATGCGAATGCCAGCCTCGCGATTGTTGGCGCCGAACGCAATGTAGGCGGCGCTCCAGTGCTGCGGCACGAGCCGGAGGTAGGAGACATCGCACGGGCAGGTCAGCGCCACCAGTGCCGGCAGATGGGCGAGCACCCCGGCGACGAAGCTGCCGGCGAGTGCGCTCACCCGGCCGGGGCGCGCCGGGTCGTAGGTCAGGGGCCGGCCCTGGGTGTCGTTGAGGCTGAAGTGGATGTGCACGCCGTTGCCCGAGCCCTGCGGGTCGATCGCCG
>VGEJ01000431.1 GCA_016869335.1 Alphaproteobacteria bacterium
CCGGGCGGCCACGCGCGATGTCCCAACCGGCGTGCGGCGCCAGGCGGCCGAGGGTCTCGCGCGTCCGCGCCGCGGGCGAGCAGAGCACGGTTTCGATCCCCTGATCGCGGAGGAACTGGCCCATGATGGCGCAGGCCCTGACGCCACGGGGTGTCAGCGGCCGGTCGAAGTCGCTCTCGTCCGCCGCTACCTGGCGCACCGTCTTCGCGTGGCGGAGCAGAAAGATGTGCTTCATGGGTCCGCTCGAATCGGGCACCCGATGACGGGCGCGCCGGCGACCGTACCATGACTTGTCAAAGCTCATCTTGTAGAGTGCGGCCCCATGACACGCGCCAACGAGCTTCAGACGGATCACGAACCCGTCGCGGCGCCGGAGGGCGGGACGGCACCCGCACCCATGCTTCGTTCGCCGGACCGGTTCATCAATCGCGAGCTGAGCTGGCTCACGTTCAACGGTCGCGTGCTCGAAGAGGCGGAGAACCCGAGCCATCCGCTTCTGGCGCGCCTGAACTTCCTGTCCATCTCGGCCAACAACCTCGACGAGTTCTACATGGTCCGGGTCGCCGGGCTGTGGGGGCAGGTCCAAGCCGGAGTGAAGCAGCTGAGCCAGGACGGCCTCACCCCCTCGCAGCAGCTTGAGCGGGTGAACGCCGCCGCGGCAGTGCTGATGGCTCAGCAGCAGGCGACGTGGCGCCATCTCTCCCTCGAGCTGCGCACCGCCGGCATCGCGGTGCTCGAGCCCGAGGAGCTCAGCGCCGACGAGCATGGCTGGCTGCGTGACCGGTTTCTCGGCGTCATGCTGCCGATCCTCACGCCGTTGGCGATCGATCCGGCTCACCCGTTCCCGTTCATTCCGAACCTGGGCTTCGCCACGGTGCTTCGCCTGCGCCGCTGCTCCGACGGCGCCATGCTCAACGCGCTGGTGCCGCTGCCGCGCCAGCTCGACCGCTTCGTCCGCCTGCCGCCGCAGCCGCCAAGCGCTGAGATCCGCTTCATCACGCTCGAGCGGCTGGTGGTGATGTTCCTCGACCGGCTGTTCCCAGGATACGACTGCGTCGGCCGCGGACTCTTCCGGATCATTCGCGACAGCGACATCGAGATCGAAGAGGAGGCCGAAGACCTCGCCCGCTATTTCGAAAGCGCGCTCAAGCGCCGCCGGCTCGGTAGTGTGATCCGACTCAAGATCGACGCCGACATGCCCGAGGACCTGCGTCGCTTCGTCGCCGATAGCCTGTTGTTCCGGCACGAGGACTTGACCGTGGTCAATGGGCTGCTCGGGCTTGCCGATACCGACCAACTGCTGGTCGCCGAACGGCCGGAGCTCAAGTTCTCCCCGTACCACGCACGCTTTCCCGAGCGCATTCGCGATTTTGGTGGCGACTGCCTGGCCGCGATCAGCCACAAGGACATCATCGTCCATCACCCCTATGAGAGCTTCGATGTTGTGGTGCAGTTCCTCAATCAGGCGGCGGCCGACCCCGACGTGCTGGCGATCAAACAGACGCTCTATCGTACCAGCGCCAACTCGCCGATCGTCCGGGCCCTGATTGCCGCGGCCGAGGCCGGTAAGTCGGTCACTGCCCTGGTCGAGCTCAAGGCGCGCTTCGACGAGGAGGCCAACATCCGCTGGGCCCGCGACCTCGAGCGCGCCGGGGTTCAGATCGTCTACGGCGTGATGGGGCTCAAGACCCACGCCAAGATTTCGATGGTGGTGCGCCGGGTCGGCTCTGCCCTGCGCACGTACGTGCATTTCGGCACCGGCAACTACCATCCGGTGACGGCGAAGATCTACACCGACCTCAGCTTC
>VGEJ01000432.1 GCA_016869335.1 Alphaproteobacteria bacterium
CCGCGCCGCGCGCCGCGACGATCGCCGCCGCGTCCGCCTCGGCCAGCCCCTTCACCTGGCGCAACCCGAGCCGCAGCGCCGCGCCGGGCCCTTCGCCTTCGAGCGTGCAGTCCCAATCGCTCGCGCCCACGTCCACCGGCCGCACGGCGACGCCGTGCTCGCGGGCGTCGCGCACGATCTGCGCCGGGGCGTAAAAGCCCATCGGCTGGCTGTTCAAGAGCGCGGCCGCGAAGGCCGCCGGGTAATGGCACTTGAGCCACGCCGAGACGTAGACCAGGAGCGCGAAGCTCGCGGCGTGGGATTCCGGGAAGCCGTAGTCGGCGAAGCCCTCGATCTGGCGGAAGCAGCGCGCGGCGAAATCGCCGGGATAGCCGCGCGCGGTCATGCCGCCGATGAACTTGTCGCGGAAGCCGTGGATCTGGCCGGTGCGCCGGAAGGTCGCCATGGCGCGGCGCAGCCGGTCGGCGTCCTCGGGCGTGAAGCCGGCGGCGACGATGGCGATCTTCATCGCCTGCTCCTGAAAGAGCGGCACGCCCAGCGTCTTGCCCAGCACCTGGCGCAGCTCCTCCGAGGGATACGCCACCGTCTCCGCGCCCGCCCGGCGGCGGAGATAGGGATGCACCATGTCGCCCTGGATCGGCCCTGGACGCACGATCGCCACCTCGATCACCAGGTCGTAGAAGGTGCGCGGACGCAGCCGGGGCAGCATGCTCATTTGCGCCCGGCTCTCGACCTGGAAGACGCCGACCGAGTCCGCCCGGCACAGCATGTCGTAGACCGCGCCGTCCTCGGCCGGCACGGAGGCGAGATCGAGCTCGCGGCCATGGTGCCGCGCGATCAGCGCGAACGCCTTGCGCACGCAAGTCAGCATGCCGAGGCCCAGGATGTCGATCTTGAGGATGCCGAGCTGATCGAGGTCGTCCTTGTTCCACTCGATGACCGTGCGCCCGTCCATCGCCGCGTTCTCGATGGGCACCACCTCGGACAGGGCCCCGCGGGTGATCACCATGCCCCCGGTGTGCTGCGAGAGATGGCGGGGGAAGCCGCGCAAGGTGCCGGCGAGCGCCAGCGTGCGGACGACGGTGGGGTCGGCAGGATCGAGGCCGGCCTCGCGGATGTCGGCCGGGCGGATCTCGGACCACGAGCGGCGCCAGGCGGCGGACTGCAGCGCCACGATGGCGTCTTCGCTCAAACCCAGCGCCTTGCCCACGTCGCGGAGCGCGCTCTTGCCGCGATAGGTGATGGTGGTGCCGGTCATGCCGGCGCGCTCGCGGCCGTACTTTTCGTAGACGTACTGGATCACCTCCTCGCGCCGCTCGTGCTCGAAGTCGACGTCGATGTCGGGCGGCTCGCCGCGCGCCGCGCTGACGAAGCGCTCGAACAGCAGGTCGACCCGGGTGGGATCGACCGCCGTAATGCCCAGGCAATAGCAGACCGCCGAGTTGGCGGCCGAGCCGCGGCCCTGGCAGAGGATGCCGCGCGCGCGGGCGAAGCGGACGATGTCGTGGACGGTGAGAAAATAGGGCGCGAACTCGAGCTCGCCGATCAGCCGCAACTCGTGGTCGAGCTGCGCCTTCACGCTTGCGGGGACGCCGCCGGGATGGGTGGCGGCGGGAAAGCGTTCGAGCGCGCCGCGCCACGTCAGGCGCACCAGCTCTTCCTGGGGCGTGTGGCCGGCGGGCGCGGGATCGACCGGGTATTCGTAGCGCAGTTCGTCGAGCGAGAAGCGGCAGCGCGCGGCGATCTCGTTCGTTCGGGCCACGGCCTCCGGGTGGTCGCGGAAAAGGCGCGCCATTT
>VGEJ01000433.1 GCA_016869335.1 Alphaproteobacteria bacterium
GACCGACGCCATCAGCGGCGAGGTGCTGATGCTGGGCTACATGAATGGCGAGGCTCTGCGGAAAACGATCGCCACCGGCGAGGCGCATTACTGGAGCCGGAGCCGTCAGCGCCTCTGGCGCAAGGGCACAACCAGCGGCCTCGTCCAGACGGTTGTCGAGATGCGCATCGACGACGATCAGGACGCCGTCTGGCTGCGCGTGCAGATCGGCGGCGGTAGCGTCCACGGCGCGGGGCGTTCAGGACTCGATCGGCAGCGGTAGGTGCACGACCGGCGCCGGCTCGATGAGCTGAACGGGCGGAGCCATGGCCTCGAGCGCTGCGAGCAGGCGGCCCTCGCGACCGAGCAGGCCGTCGGCCAGCGCGATCATGCGGGCGTTGGGTTGGGCGTGGCGCGCGTGCCGGCGGAGCCAGCGGGCGGCCTGGGCCTCGCGCCCCTCGGCCTCGAGCGCCAGCACGATCAGCGCTGCCGCCATCGAGCGGCTGATGCCGGCGAAGCAGTGCACCAAGAGCGCCTTGCGGCGGTCCCAGTGCTCGACGAAATCGATCAGCGTTCGCACGTGCTCGGCGCTCGGCAGCACCTTACCGGGCAGCGGCGCGGTGATGTCATCGACGATCAGCCGCAGGTGGCGCTCGGGCGCGAGTTCGGCCGGGGTTGCCGGCATGTCGGCTGCCGGCACGAGCGAGACCAGGTGGCTCGAGCGTGTCGCGCGCACCTGGGCCGGCATATCGGCGAGCGAACAGACGTAGATCACGAGCCGCCTCAGGCGGGCTGAGCCGCCGCCTGGCCGGCGCGCCGGGGCCGCGCGCTGGTCGAGCGCAGCTGACCGCACGCGGCCAGGATGTCGCGGCCGCGCGGGGCGCGGATCGGCGCCGAGTAGCCAGCGCGGTTGACGATCGCGGCGAAGGCCGCCATCGCCGCCGCGCTCGAACACTCATAGGGGCCGCCGGGCCACGGATTGAACGGGATGAGATTGACCTTGGCGGGAATGCCCGCGATCAGCTTGACCAAGGCGCGCGCCTCGGCCGGGCCGTCATTGATGCCCTTGAGCATCACGTACTCGAACGTGATGCGCCGCGCGTTCGAGGCCCCGGGGTAGGCGCGGCACGCGGCTAGCAACTCGGCGATCGGGTACTTCTTGTTGAGCGGAACCAGTTGATCGCGCGCCTCGTCGCTGACCGCATGCAGCGACACCGCGAGGTTGACGCCGAGCTCGCGCCCGCAGCGCTCCATCATCGGCACCACGCCCGCGGTCGAGAGCGTGATGCGCCGGCGCGAGATGGCGATGCCCTCGCCGTCCATGATGATGCGCAGCGCCTGGGCGACGTTCTCGTAATTGTAGAGCGGCTCGCCCATACCCATCATGACGATGTTCGAGATCTGGCGCTCGCCCTGGGGTGTCGGCCATTCGCCCAGGGCATCGCGCGCGTGCAGGACCTGGGCCAGGATCTCGCCTGGACCGAGGTTGCGCACCCAGGGCTGCGTGCCGGTGTGACAGAAGCGGCAGGTCAGCGTGCACCCGACCTGAGAGGAGACGCAGAGCGCGCCGCGGTCGCCCTCGGGGATGTGGACCGTCTCAATCTCCGCCCCGGGGGCGAATCCGATCAGCCACTTGCGGGTGCCATCGGCCGAGCACTGGTCTGCGCGGATGTTGCCGGCGTCGATCGTGAAGTGCTCGGCCAGCCGCTCGCGCAGGTCCTTCGAGATGCTGGTCATGACGGCGAAGGAGCGGGCGCCCCGATTGTAGAGCCACTGGAAGAGCTGCCCCGCCCGCATGGCGCGGCTCGCCTCC
>VGEJ01000434.1 GCA_016869335.1 Alphaproteobacteria bacterium
GCCGAGTTGCTGCAGGCGCTGACGCTGAGCGGCCATTTCGTCGCGCGCCACTTGCTGGTCGCGACGGGGAGGACCATGCCGCCTGCGCGCGAGCGGCTGATCGAACGCCTCGCCCGAGCGAGCACAACATCTGGTAGACTTCCGACGAACGATCACGAGACGTGCGACGAAGCCAACCGCGAGGCCGAGGAATGAGCGATCTGGTCGATGACCGCCCGATAGGCATCGCGCTGAAGACGGCGATCGAGGAGCGCTACCTCGCCTATGCGCTGTCGACGATCACGGCGCGCTCGCTGCCGGACGTGCGCGATGGGTTGAAGCCGGTGCAGCGGCGGCTGCTCTATGCGATGCGCCAACTCCGGCTCGATCCTCAGGCCGGATTCAAGAAATGCGCCCGGGTGGTCGGCGATGTCATCGGCAAGTACCACCCCCACGGCGATCAGGCGGTCTACGACGCCCTGGTGCGCATGGCCCAGACGTTTGCCCAGCGCTACGAACTGGTGCAGGGCCAGGGCAACTTCGGCACGATCGATGGCGACGGCGCCGCGGCGATGCGCTACACCGAGGCCCGCCTCACGCCGGTGGCCGAAGCGCTGCTCGCCGGCATCGACGACGATACGGTCGATTTTCGCGCCAACTACGACGGCAGCGAGCAAGAGCCCGTCGTCCTGCCGTCGCGCTTCCCCAATCTGCTGGCGAACGGCGCCGCCGGCATCGCCGTCGGCATGGCCACCAGCATCCCCCCGCATAATGTTGGCGAACTGTGCGATGCGCTCCTCCATCTGATCAAGCATCCCAATGCAACGGCCGCCAAGCTGGCCGAGCTGGTGCCCGGTCCAGACCTGCCGACTGGCGGCGTGCTGGTCGATGACCGCGACAGCGTCGTCGAGGCCTACGCGACCGGTCGCGGCGCCTTTCGCCTGCGCGCGAAGTGGCACATCGACAAGGGCAAGCACGGCCAGTACAGCATCATCGTCACGGAGATCCCCTATCAGGTGGCCAAGGCGCGCCTGATCCAGAAGATCGCCGGGCTCATCGACGGCAAGGGACTGAGTGTGCTGGCCGATATCCGCGATGAGTCGGCCGAGGACGTGCGCATCGTGCTCGAGCCCAAGAGCCGCACGGTGGATGCCGCCGCACTCATGGAGGCGCTGTTCCGGCAGTCCGATCTGGAGGTTCGCGTCCCGCTCAACATGAACGTGCTGGCGGACGGTCGCACGCCTCGGGTCATGAACCTGCGCGGGGTGCTGCAGGCGTACCTGGATCACCGGCACGAGGTCCTGCTCCGCGGCACCCGCCATCGTCATGGCGAGATCGGCCGCCGGGTCGAGGTCCTGGAGGGCTATCTCGCGGTATTCCTCGACCTCGATGCAGTGATCCGCATCGTGCGCGAGGAGGACGATCCGAAGGCGGCACTGATGGTCCGCTTCGACCTCAGTGAGGTGCAGGCCGAAGCGATTCTCAACATGCGCCTGCGGGCGCTGCGCCGCCTCGAGGAGCTTGTGATCCGCAAGGAGCACGCGGCGCTGGTCACCGAGCGCATGCGGCTCGACGCGCTGCTCGAGGACCCCAGGCAGCGCTGGGCGGCGATCGCTGATGAAGTGCGGGACATCGCCAAGGCGTTCGGCAAGGGCACGGCACTCGGCCGGCGGCGCACCGAGATCGGCGTCCCGCCGGCGGTGCAGCCCGCGACCGCGGCCGCGTTGGTCGAACGCGAGCCGATCACCGTCATCTGCTCCGAGAAGGGATGGATCCGTTCGGTGGGTGGCCACCTTG
>VGEJ01000435.1 GCA_016869335.1 Alphaproteobacteria bacterium
GCGACGCGGAAGGCATGTCGCACCGCCTGCGGCGCCTCCAGCGTGTAGGTGTAGGACCTCAGTTCCTGAGGTGTCACGCGATGGTAGCCGGCCAGCCATTCAAGCGCCGCGCCCGGCTCGCCCGAGGCGCAGTACAGCTCGGTGCGGTTACAGGTGGACAGGATGGCCGCCTCGCGCACCGGCTGTTTGCGCGTGAACTCCACCAGCGCCTCCTGCAGGCGCTCGGCCGCGAACGCCACGCCTTCGCGAATCGCGATGGGCGCGCTCAGGTGGTTCAGGCCAAGGGTGAAGAGCTGCACGGTCCGGAAGTCCAGTGATTGCATTCAACGTCGCCACTGCACGCGGCAGCGGCCGCGGTCAAATGAGGCGCGAAGTGCGGAAGCCTCGCCCGGCAGGCGCCGCCTCCCCGATCCCCAACCCGGCTGCCGAAGACTGCATAAACCGTTGTCGGGACAGCGTATTATACCCGCCCGTCAGTGGCCGAACGGTGCCGGCCAGGCGGCGTCTCCACCGTTCAGGCGCCCGCCGATTCACCCTCCCCAACAGCAAGGGCAGTTCATGCGCATCAGCAGCCAGTTCGACAGCGGTTCCATCACTCTCAAGGACATCGACGAGGCGGCCGGAATTGTCAGCCTGCGCCTGCGGCCGGACCAGGTCAGCGACCCCATGGTCGACATCCGGCAGTGGTTCCACTTTCGCCTCCAGGGCGCGCACGGGCGGGAGGTTTCGCTGCGCATCGCCGCCTGCGGCGACAGCACCTTCCCCGGCGGCTGGAAGGACTACCAGGCCTGCGCGAGCTATGACCGCAGGCACTGGTTCCGCGTGCCCACCGGCTTCGACGGCGACACGCTCGCCATCACGCATACGCCCGAGCGCGACAGCATCTTCTACGCCTATTTCGAGCCCTACTCCTGGGAGCAGCACCTCGCGCTGCTGGGCCGCGCCGGGGATTCGCCGCGCGCCCGGGTGATCGACCTCGGCAGCACCCTCGACGGGCGCGACATGAATCTGGTGCGGATATCCGACGACGGCGCCGGCACGGCGAAGAAGCAGTGCTGGATCATCGCCCGCCAGCATCCGGGCGAGACCATGGCCGAGTGGCTGGCCGAAGGGCTGATCGAACGGCTGCTCGACAAAAACGACGTGGTGGCCAACCGGCTGCTCGCACAGGCGCAGTTCCACATCGTGCCCAACATGAACCCGGACGGCAGCGTGCGCGGCAACCTGCGCGTCAATGCCGCCGGCGCCAATCTCAATCGCGAATGGGTTTCGCCGTCACCCGAGCGCAGCCCGGAAGTGCACGCGGTGCGCGCCGAGCTGCAGCGCACCGGCTGCGACTTCTTCCTCGACGTGCATGGCGACGAGGTCATTCCCTATGTCTTCGCCGCCGGCTGCGAGATGCTGCCCTCGGTCAGCGACGCGCAGCGCGCCGAGCAGCAGCGCTACGTCAATGCGCTGGCCGCCGCGAGCCCCGAGTTCCAGACCGAGCACGGCTACCCCGCGAGCAAGTATTCGGAGGACGCCCTCAAGCTCGCCAGCAAGTGGGTGGGGCACACCTTCGGCTGCGTGAGCCTGACGCTGGAGCTGCCGTTCAAGGACAACGCCAACCGGCCCGACACCGTGCGGGGCTGGAGCGCCGCGCGCTCGAAGCAGTTCGGGCGCGACACGCTGGATTCTCTGGCCGCATTCCTTGGGGCCTGAGCAACGCGCCGCCCAGGCCTTGCGCGCTCCCCGACACCTGGCTCCTGCAACCCGCCAGGCAGG
>VGEJ01000436.1 GCA_016869335.1 Alphaproteobacteria bacterium
CTCGCTCACCTGCCCGCACTGCGCCGCGTTCCACGCCCAATCGCTGCCGGCACTGAAGGAGCGCTACATCGACTCCGGCAAGGTCCGACTGGTGTTCGCCGATTTTCCGCTCGACCGGCTGGCACTCGCCGCTTCGATGGTCGCGCGGTGCGCCGGGAAGGACCGCTACTTTGCCTTCATCGACGTGCTGTTCAAGCAACAGCGCGCCTGGGCGACCGCCTCCGATCCCATCGCGGCGATCAAGAAGCTCGCCAAGATCGGCGGCATGAGCGAGGCGGCGGTCGATGGCTGCCTGGCCGATGCGGCGCTCCAGGAGGGCATCATTAAGCGCAGCTACGATGCGTCCAAAGACCACGGCATCAAATCGACGCCGTCCTTCCTGATCAACGGCAAGCTTTTGAAGGACCAGCCGTTCAACCGCGAGACGATGGACGCCATCCTCGCGCCGCTATTGTCCTAGGCGCGGGCCCTGGATGGTGCAATTCACCCGCCTGCGGCTGTCCGGCTTCAAGTCATTCGTCGAGCCGACCGATCTTCTGATCGAGCCGGGGTTGACCGGGATCGTGGGGCCCAACGGCTGCGGCAAGTCGAATCTCATCGAGGCGATTCGCTGGGTGATGGGCGAGAACGCGCCACGCAACATGCGCGGCGGCGAGATGGACGACGTCATCTTCAGCGGTACCGCGAAGCGCCCGGCCCGCAACTTCGCCGAGGTGGCCCTGGCTATCGACAACAGCGACCGTACCGCACCCGCGGCCTTCAACGACGGCGGCGACATCGAGGTGACGCGCCGCATCGAGCGCGGCGAGGGCTCGCTCTTTCGCGTCAACGGACGCGAGGTGCGGGCCCAGGACGTGCGCCTGCTGTTTGCCGATTCGGCCACCGGGCCGCACGCGTCCGCGCTCGTCGGGCAGGGGCAGATCGGCGCGCTGATCGGCGCCAAACCGATCACGCGGCGTGCGCTGCTGGAGGAGGCCGCCGGCATCACCGGGCTCCACTCGCGTCGGCACGAGGCCGAGCTGCGCTTGCACGCCGCCGAGAGTAACCTGACACGGCTCGATGACGTGATCGCCACGCTCGAAGTCCAGCTCAATGGCCTGCGGCGGCAGGCGCGGCAGGCGACGCGTTACCGCAATCTGAGCCGCGACATCCGGCGCACTGAAGCGCGCCTCCTCCACCGCCGTTGGCTGCTGGCGGCCGCTACCGTCGAAGCCGCCGAAGCCCGCCTAGCCCTTGCCGAGCAGGCGGTACGCGAGCGCACGGCCGCCGCCGCCGCGGCCAGCGCGACCGAAATCGTCGCCGGCGAGCAGATTCCGGCGCTGCGGCAACAAGAGGCCAATGCCGCCGCTGCCATCCACCGCCTCTCGCTCGCCCGCCAGGCGCTCGAGAGCGCAGAGGTCCAGCTTGCCGCCGAGATCGACGAGCAGACCCGTCAGCTCGCCCAGATCAGCGCCGACCGGGCGCGCGAGGAGCGCCTGGGCGAGGAGGCCCGTGCAGCGCTCGAGCGCCTCGCCGGTGAACAGGCGACGCTGGCCACCGCCGCTGCCGCCGCGCAGATTGCGGAACGCGAGGCGAGCGCGGGCCTGGCCGCGGCTGCGTCGGCCGTGGAAGCGGAGAACGCGGCGCTCACCGAGCTCGCCCAGCGCATCGCCAGCCACGATTCACGGCGCGCGGCGCTGATCGTTCAGGTTCAGGAACTCACCGCGCGCCGCGAGCGCTTGGACACCGAGCACGCCGCCCGCGCCGCC
>VGEJ01000437.1 GCA_016869335.1 Alphaproteobacteria bacterium
GGCTCAGCACGAACTGGAGGAACAGGAAGACGAGGACAGCGAGCGTGACGGCGCGCGCGATCGCCACCACGTCGTCGAGCGAGGCGTAGTGCCAGATACCGCGATAGAGCCCCTGCCACCAGAACACGCCGGCGCACACGACGGTGAAGAGGAGCGTCCCTTCCCACAGGAAGCCCGGCGCCTGGGGCGCGCCGTAGGTGTAGTAGCGGAGCGCCACGGCAAGCTCGAACGAGAGCGCCGCCATGACCAGGTCGTGCAGCGCCACCAGGGCGATGCGCTGGTTGATCAGCGGGGCGCGGGGCTCAGCGGGCATCGCTCGCCAGGGGCTCGGGACGGCTGGCAAAATACCACAGGAGCGTGCCGCTCAGGACCCCGCCAAGAATGAGCGCCGCGGCTGTCAGTGCGGGCGCGGCGCGGGTCGCGACGCTCAACGCGATCAGTCCAAGGTCGAGGCAGAGGACGGCGCGGCTCACTGCGGCGTGACCGAGCGTCCGGGCCGCCCGCTGGTAGCCGTGGCTCGCGTGGGCGCGCCAGAGGGCATCGCCGCGCAGCGCGCGGCGGGCGAGCGTGAGCGTCGCATCGGCGAGATGGTAGAGCGGCAGGAGGAGCGCCGCCGCCCATGCGCCCTCGATCGCGAGCATCAGCAGGAGCCAGCCGAGCAGGTAGCCGATCCCGACGCTGCCGACGTCGCCGAGGAAGACCTTGGCCGGCGCCCAGTTCCACCACAGGAAGCCGAGCGCCGCCGCGGCCGTGACGAGGCCATGGGGCGCCAACGCGGCCGCGCCCGGCACGAGCCCGGCGACGATCGCGGCACCGGCGCCGATGGCGGCAGTCTCGCAGCCGGCGATGCCATCGATCCCGTCCATGAAGTTGTAGAGGTTGACGAACCAGAGCCACAGCGCGCCCGCCGCGATGCGGTCCCAGGCGACCGGCAGGAGGCCCTGGAACACGAGCGCATCCGCCGGCAGGAGGGCAATGCCGGCGGCGACCGCCCCGCCCTGCGCCGCGAGGCGGAAGACGACCGGCAGACCATGGCGGTCGTCGATCCAGGAGAACGCGGCGAGCGCGAGGCCGAGCCCGAGCGGGGCGAGCGCGGCCGGGGTTCCAGCACCGGCGAAGGCCGCCACGACCCAGCCGAGCGCGAGCGCCGAGAGCACGGCGATGCCGCCGCCGCGCGGCGTTGGTGCGGCGTGGCTCGAGCGCGGATTCGGCCGATCCAGCGCCTGCCGCCGGAGCCACGGCAACAGCGCCCGGGTGAGCACAAGCGCCACCGCCCCGCTCGCGACCGCCACGCCGATCGTCAGCGGCCACACGGTCGGATCACCGATTCAGCCCGACGACAATCAGCGGAGCGACAAGAACCAGATAACTCATCAGGCACAACCACCAGAACCAGCAACAACGAAGCCCACGAACAGGGCGCGTATCATTCAAACGCTGGCACATTTCGTCGGCTTCGAACCGAGAAATCGCTCCGAGGGATTGAAGTCCCTATATCTCCACCATCGTGTAGCGTTCTGCCAGGATCATGTACGAGAGCCACGAAAGCACAGCGAGGACGAGTATCGTCAGCACCCAGGGAGCGTTCCCCCAGCACGCGGCGCCGAACGCGAGGATCAGCAGGGAAGTCGACACATTCCCGACCGTCTCTTTGAGGACAACCGTGCGCTCACGTTGGTTGCTATATACCCCCCGCTTTTCGTTATCGAGAGACATGGCGCGGGATCGACGTGTCTC
>VGEJ01000438.1 GCA_016869335.1 Alphaproteobacteria bacterium
GGCGAACGCCGGCCGTACCGACCGCGCTGCGCGAGGGCGCCTGGCTGCTGCTCGCCGCGGGCTATACGGTAAGCGGCCTGCACAAGCTCGGCGCCCCGAGTTGGCTCGATGGCAGCGCCCTCGGTCATGTCTTGCAGCTGCCCATCGCGCGGCCCGAGGGTCTGGCGCTCGTGCTGCGCGAAGCGCCGCCGGAGCTCCTGACGCTGTCCACCTGGGTCGTGATGGCGCTCGAGGTGCTCGCGCTTCCGCTGGCGCTCTGGCGCCCCGCGCGCCAGCCTTTGTTCTTCGCCCTTGTCGCCATGCACGTCGGCATCTTGCTCACGGTCGACTTCGCCGATCTCACGCTCGGCATGCTGCTCGCGCATGTGTTCGCATGGGACGCGGTGGCGCGCGAGGGCCCGGACATGGACGCACTGCGTTCAGCGCCGCCCGCCCGACCGTTCGCCGACGCTTTTCACGTTTGCGACGTTCCATAGGAGGTCCTTCGACCGTACTGTCGCAAGTCGGGAAGTCGAACCTCGAAAAGGACAATCCGACCGAGATGCCGTTCGTGACGCCGGCGCTTCATCACACGTCTCGCGGCCTCCGCGCCGCGTTGGTCGTCTGCGCCGTCGCCACGCTCGTCCCCCTGATTCATGGTGAGCTCTTGCCCTTCACCAATGCCGCCCTCTTTACGGACGCGCAGCCGTTCTTCACGGATTACAGCCTGCGGGACGCGGAGGGCAAGCCGCTGGACCCGCACGACTTCGGGCTCGGGCCGGTGTAATACGGCCTGCGCGGCGACTCGGTGCGGCATCCGGGGCGCCCGCCCGGCGCCATGCAGCGCCCCGCGTCGCGCAATCGCTGGGGCGAGACTCTCGACGAGGAGGCCGTGCGCTCCCTGGTCGCCAAGGGGATGCGCCAGCACGGCATTCGTGGGCCCGTGTTCGTGCGCCAGCGGATCATGGGGGCCATGGACGACGAGCGCGTCGGCGTGGTGGCCGAACGGCACGTGCAGGTCATGCCCGCGACGCCGGCCGCGCCATGAGAGGGCGTCTCGAGCACTGGTGGCGGAGCCTGGAGTCGCGCTCGGGTCCGATCGCGGCGTGGCCCGTGCTCGCCGTGCTGCTCGCGCTGGGGGCCGACCTCAACCGGGCCTCGGGCTGGCCCGCGCCGGGCGTCCCGCGCACCGGGCAGGTGGTCTCGCTCCTCTCGTTTCTGCCCGATCCGCTCCTGCGCGCCGATTGGCTCTACCGGGGGGCGCAGGTCGCGTTCATCGCGGCGAGCATCCTGTGGCTCGCCCGCGTGGCGCTGCCGTTTTCCAGCTGGACCGCCGCGGCCTCCCTGCTGGTCGTGCAGTGCCTGCTGCAGGAGTCCCGTGCGTACTGCTCGCACAGCGGCCACCTCCTCGTGCAGGCCGTCTTCGTCTTTGCGCTCTTTACGCACTTCGACCGCGAGGCCCTCCGCAGCGCCCCGCGCGGCGCGGGCTTCTGGCGCTCCCCCCTGGTCCCGCGGTGGCTCTGGGCCGCGCTGGCCTGGCTGTGGCCTGGTTCTATACCCTGGCCGGTTGGACCAAGCTGCAGGACAGCGGCCTCGGCTGGGCCGACGGCCTCTCGATCCAGCTCTACATCACGGCGCTCGCCCCCCAGCCGGACTCGCCAGCCGCGTCGCTCATGCTCGAGTCGCGCACCATCGCCCAGCTCACCCAGCTCGGGACGCTCGCCTGCGAGTGCCTCGCCCTGC
>VGEJ01000439.1 GCA_016869335.1 Alphaproteobacteria bacterium
TTCGCTCACTACCCTCCGGACCTTGTGCGGGTCCAGCCAAGGCTTTCTGCCCCGGCCCGGCAGGTCGACCAAGCCATCGGGCCCCTTCTCCTCGAAACGCTTAGACCAAAGCGATACCGTCGCCATGCTCACGCCGGTAGCGGCAGCTACGTCGGTTTCCTTGCGCCCTTCGGCTCGCATCAGGACAATCCTTGCCCGCAGTGCGTCGCGCTGCGCGCTGGTGGGAGAGTGAGCACGGCGGCGCAGCGTGGATCGCACTTCTGGAGTGAGCTCGATGGTTGAGACAGGGCGTGCCATGGCTAAGCATGGCACAGTTCCGCCGTTATTTAAATGCAATTAAATTACAAGACACTTGCGCCCCGCTGCTCAATGTCCTGATCGCCCTATTTTCTATTGGCCGGTTTTTCGGTGACCCTCATTGGCCGGGTTTGGGTGACCCCCGAGGCTTTTGTGCCGGGTCGCCAGACGCGATACACTAGGTCATACTTGCTCCGACCGACTAGCGGACCGGATACTAAGCCCAGTGACAGTGTTCGAGTCTCTGCAACATGTTGAAGTTAAACAGGTTGGGCCCTTAGCACAGCGGTTAGTGCAGGGGACTCATAATCCCTTGGTCCCCGGTTCGAATCCGGGAGGGCCCACCAAGATTCCACGACTCACTGCTCAAGCGCGCGGTAAACGGCGAGCGCCTCGGTATACAACCGGCCCGCCGCGCTCGGCGGCGGAGTCTTGGGATTGCGCTGTAGCTCCTCGATCCACTCGCGAAAGTAGCGCGCATCTTCACGCGCGTCCCAGCGGCCCGGGAGCTTCACCGGCGCGGTGTGGGCGATGCGCACGGTGGTGCTGTTCTTCGTGTAGGCGCGTGCGGCGATCCAACTGTGAGCGCGGGTGTCGGCGTCGATCCTCGCGCGCAGTTGCTTGCCCCGCGGCTTCCAGCTTTGGATCACCTTGCCGTTGGCGACGATCTCGACGCGGTCAAGCTGGTCGCGCGAGAGCACCTCAACTCTCTTGTGCGCGGCATCGAGGAAAATCAGCGGCCCGTTGGACACGAGGACGCGCCCGGCCTTCACGCCTTCGTACCATTTCTCCACGCTGAAAGCGCCGTCGAGTTTCACGTACATTCGGCTGTAGCCCACGGGATTGGGGAGCAAGCCGCTGGCCGCGCCCGCGCTCGGCGGCGCCAGCCAGCCGAGGTTCCAGCAGCGATACATCAGGTGCAGCGAGTGGTCGGAATAGCCGTGCAGTCCGGCAAAGCGCACGGTATCGCGCGGGCGCCCCCCACGCTTCGCCCGGGTACATCCCGTACTGGTGGTAATGGTTGTTCAGCAGCCCCATCGAATCCGGCCGCTCCAGCGCCATCATCACCGGCGCTTCCCACGAGATGGGCTTCTCAAGGTCGAACCACGGGAACGGTTCCTGGCCGCGCTGCCGCGTGGCGCGGGCCTTGCGCACGAACTCGATGCCCGGCGGATTCCAGTGCTCATTGGCGCGCGTGCCGGCGGGGACCACGCGGTCGAGCCCGAGGTCCTCCTTCAGCCCGTGCAGCAGCCAGGCGCCGCCGCCCCGCTCGTCTTCGGCGTTGGTGACGGTCATCCAGCGGTGCTGCGCCGTTTGCCGGATCCAGTCGGCCGGCAAAGACGGGCGGCCGGCCCAGATGTTCTGCGCGTTCCACATCGTGAAGACCACGCCCAAATTCAAGTCTTCGGCTTCCAACAGGAG
>VGEJ01000440.1 GCA_016869335.1 Alphaproteobacteria bacterium
GCAGGCGTGAGGAGGTGGCGGGCCTCCGGCTCGGCCTCGACCTCGGCATCGCCTTGATCGACACCGCGGAAATGTATGGTAGCGGGGGCGCCGAAGAGGTCGTCGGCGAGGCCATCGCCGGACGCCGCGAGGAGCTCTTCATCGTCAGCAAGGTGCTGCCGCAGAACGCTACCCGCCCAGGCACCACCGTGGCCGCGGCCGAGCGCAGCCTCCGCCGCCTCGGCACCGACCGCATCGACCTTTATCTGCTGCATTGGCCGGGGAGCCACGCGTTGCAGGAGACCCTGGACGGCTTCGTGGCGCTACGCGAGGCGGGCAAGATCGTCCACTATGGCGTCAGCAACTTCGACACGGCGGCGATGGCGCGGGCCTTGGCGCTCCGCGGCGGCGGCGGGATCGCCGTCAACCAAGTCAAGTATAACCTCGCGGCGCGCGGCGTCGAGGAAACGCTCTTGCCCTGGTGCGCCGCGCACGACGTCGCGGTGATGGCGTATTCGCCCCTGGCGCAGGCCCGGCTCGGCGTCTCGTCGGGTTTGGCGGCGGTGGCTGCGCGGCACGCGGTCACTCCCGAGGCCGTCGCCATCTCCTGGACGATGCGCCACCCCGGCATTTCGGCGATCCCGAAGGGCGTGTGCGAGGCGCACGTCAGGGCAAACGCCCGCGCCGCCGATGTGGTGCTGACCCCCGCCGACCTCGCCACAATTGATCGCGATTACCCGGCGACGGGCACGGGCCTCGCGGCGGTCGGCAGGCGCATTGGCCGCGCATTTGGACGCGGCTGAGGCACGCGGGCCGCCGGTGTGCGGTCGGCTTCACGATTCGGTAACATTGTTGGCGCATTGCTGCCGTGCCACCGGCATCAGGCGGAGATAGCTCCCCCTGAGCGTAGGCGCGGGCGGATCAGCCGCTGTGACGAAATCCCAGACCGTCGACATGTCAGAGCCCCTCGCCGAGGCCATCCGCGTGCAGCAGATCGGCACGATGCTGCGGCGCGCGCCCGCGTTCTCCGCCGCCACCGCGGTCAATAGTGCGGTAACCGTTGCCATCGCCGCCGTGGCGATCGTCTATCTGCTCTCGCTGCTCGTCGTCGTCCGCGCGGGCCACACCAGCTTCGTTGGCATCGTTCACATCGGCCTGCGCAACAGTGTTCTCGTGGAGGAGCTCGAAGCGGGGCGGACGACACTGCTCGGCGCCATCGAGAACCTGCTCGAGGGCTTCGCCCTGTGGGATGCCGAGGATCGGCTGGCGGTGTGCAACGAGCGCCACCGCGCGCTCGAGCCCGCGGGCGGTGACTACGGCGAGGTCGGCACCGCCTTCGCCGCCGCGGTGCGGGCCGCCGCCCCGCGCGTTTTGGCGGGTCCGGGTGGTGCCGAGGCGTGGATAGCCGATCGCCTCGCCCGGCTCGCACTCCGGGCAATGCGTTCGATCTGCCGCTACGTGACGACCGCTGGCTGTTGATCAGCCAGCGGCGTACGCGTGATGGCGGCCGGGTGACCATCACGACCGACATCAGCGAGCGCAAGGTCGCGGAGGCTGAGCTCCTCGCTCATCGCGACCGGCTGGAGAGCCTGGTGCAGGCGCGCACGGCCGAGGTCGAATGCCAGTCGGGCGAGCCGCGCGTAGCGCTCCGCAAGGAGCGGGAGTTGAGCCGGTTGCAGCGCGACTTCGTGGCGATGGTGTCGCACGAGTTCCGCACCCCGCTTGCGATC
>VGEJ01000441.1 GCA_016869335.1 Alphaproteobacteria bacterium
GAGCGCGTTTCAGTTCTACAACATCAACTCCTTCGAGACCGTCGAGCGCATGATCCGGCGCGGCGTCTACATGGGGCCGCTGGTGCTGAACTGGGTGGCGATCGGCGGCGGCATGGACGCCCCGAACATCTACAACCTGGCGAACTTCCTGCGCGCGGTGCCCGACGGCGCCATGGTGACAGTGGAGAGCAGCATGCTCAACGTCCTGCCCATCAACATGATAGGCATCGCGATGGGACTGCACGTGCGCTGCGGCATCGAGGACAACCTCTGGACGCAGGATCGCCGGGCGAAGATGAGCTCGGTCAGGCAGATCGAGCAGCTGGTGCGCATCTCGCGCGAGTTCGGCCGCGAGGTCGCCTCGGGCAGGGAGGCGCGCGAAATCTGCCGGATAGGCACGTTCTACCGCAGCATCGACGAGACGCTGGCGCAGAACGGCTTTTCCCCCAACCGCAAGCCGCGCGAGCTCGGTCGCATGCAGCGCGCGGCGTGATGCCGAAGGCAGTCCGCTTTCACCGCACCGGCGGGCCGGAAGTGCTCCAGCTCGAGCCGGTCGAGGTCGGCGAGCCCGGGCCGGGCGAGGCGCGCGTGCGCCACAGCCTCGTCGCGGTCAACTTCATCGACATCTATTTCCGTACCGGCCGCTACCCGCTGCCGCTGCCGAACGGCCTGGGGTCGGACGCGGTGGGGGTGGTCGAAGCGATCGGCGCCGGCGTCACCGACATCCGCGCCGGCGACCGCGTCGGCTACTTGCTCGGCCCGCAGGGGGCGTACGCGGAGGCGCGCGTCATGCCCGCCGAGGTCCTCATCAAGCTTCCGGAAGGCGTCAGCGACAGCACCGCGGCGACGCTCATGATGAAGGGCATGACGGCGCAATACCTTTTCCGCCAGGTTTATCCGCTGAAGGGTGGCGAGACGATCCTATACCACGCCGCCGCGGGCGGCGTCGGGCTGATCGCCTGCCAGTGGGCGCGCGCGATCGGAGTGACCATGATCGGCACGGTCAGCACGGACGAGAAAGCCGAGGCCGCGAAGGCGCATGGCTGCGCGCACACCATCGTCACGTCGCGCGAGGACATCGCCTCGCGCGTGCGGGAGATCACCGGCGGCAAGGGCGTGCCGGTGGTCTACGACTCCGTCGGCAAGGACACCCTGCAGGCCTCGCTCGACAGCCTCCAGGTGCGCGGCACGCTGGTCAACAACGGTACGACCTCGGGCCCGGTGACCATCGACACGACGCTGCTCGCGGTCAAGGGCTCGCTCTGGCTGACGCGCCCGGCGATGATCCACTACGCGACGCCCCGTGCCAGCATGCTGAAGATGGCCGAAGAGCTCTTTGGTCTCGTCCTCGCCGGCAAGATCAAGAGCGAGCCCAGCCAGACCTTCGCGCTGGCCGAAGCCGCCGAAGCGCACCGCGCGCTCGAGGCGCGCAAGACCTTCGGCGCGACCGTGCTCGTACCCTGAGGGAGACCCGATGAACGGATTGATGATGCAGCAGCCGCTTACCAATAGCGGCTCGTGGGGCAACATAAGCTGCATTGTGCGCCGTCAAACCGGGACCGGGGAGCGGGAGAATGACCAAATCGTGCGTTGCAACGCAGCCTGGGGCCTTCAGTGAGGTGCGCGGCCAAAGCGCGATGGGGTAGGTACAACTGACCGCCTGCAGGGGCCTGAGCGGGTTGTCGGGGTCAAGCTCGGAGAGCTAGCTC
>VGEJ01000442.1 GCA_016869335.1 Alphaproteobacteria bacterium
AGAACTTCATCCTGCGCTTGGGCGAGGGGACCGGGCGGCACTCGGCGCGCTGGGCGGCACAACGTTCGAACCGATGGCGGGTCGGCCGATGCGCGAGTACGTCGCGGCGCCAACCGCCATGCTCAGCGCACCCGAACAGCTCCGGCCGTGGATCGCCAAGGCGCCAGAACGAATCTCCCATCGGAGCACGTCCAGACCGGCCCGGCACCCGGCCAAGCCCAAGCGCCGATGAGAGCGACGATTCGCTGCCGCGGCGCCCAGGCGCCGTAGCGCGGGCGCACTCGGCACGGAACCCCGCCGGTCGTTGCGCGGCGGGTGACGCCTGAGTATCAAGCGGCATGTACGTGATGGCATCGAAGCTCCTGTGGCCGCTGCTCCAGCCGGCCAACCTGCTGCTCCTGCTGCTCGTTCTCGGCGCCGCCCAGTTGCTTGGTCGGCGGACGAGTGGCGTTGGGCGCGGACTCGTCGTGCTGGCGGCAGCCTTGTTGCTGCTCACGGCCGTGCTGCCCCTCGGCAACTGGGTCGTACAACCGCTCGAGGAGCGCTTTCCGCCAGCGCCGCCGCCATCGCGGGTCGATGGGCTGATCGTGCTGGGTGGCAGCGTCTCGCCGGACCTGACGGCGGCGCGCGGCCAACCCGCGCTCAACGATGCGGCGGAGCGGCTCACCGCCTTCGTGGCGCTCGCCCGCCGCTACCCCTCGGCTCGCCTCGTCTTCAGCGGCGGTACCGGAAGCCTTATTCCCGGCCGACTGAGCGAGGCGGACGTCGCGCGGGTCCTCTTCACCGAGCTCGGCATCGCGGCCGACCGCGTCGTGTTCCAAGGTGCCTCGCGCAACACCTACGAGGACGCGATGCTGAGCCATGCGCTGGTTCAGCCCGAGGCGGGTGAGACGTGGCTGCTCATCACCTCGGCCCGGCACATGCCGCGCGCGGTCGGTGTGTTCCGCCGCGCCGGCTGGCCGGTGGTACCCTACGCCGTCGACTACCGCACGACGGGCGATGTCTCGCCGGACCTCGACTTCGGGCTCGCCGACGGGCTCAACAGCCTCGACGACGCCGCCAAGGAATGGGTGGCGCTCGTGGTCTACCGCGTGCTCGGCCGCACTGATACCTTGATTCCGGGGCCGGCATGAAGGGCGCGGCCTGGCGTCGGCGCGCTCGGCAGTGCTGGCTGGCTGGCGCACTGGTCGTTCTCGTCCTCGGCGCCGACGCGGCGGCCCGATCGCGGTTCGAGGCGTGGCTTTCCGACCTCGCGGCGGAAGCGCAGCGCGCGGGGATCCGCCGTCTCACGATCGAGCACGCGCTGCGCGACGTCGAACCGCTGCCCCGTGTGATCGCGCTTGATCGCACGCAGCCCGAGTTCCGCCTCAGCTTCCACGAGTATATCGAGCGGGTGGTGCCGGCGGCACGGGTCGCCGAGGCCCGCCGGCGCCATGCCAAGCACCGCTCGTTGCTCGAAGCACTCGGCAGCAAGTACGGGGTGCCGCCGGCCGTCATCGTCGCGTTGTGGGGCATCGAGTCCGACTTCGGTCGCCAGACCGGGGGATACCCTGTGATCTCGGCCCTCGCGACGCTCGCCTACGACGGCCGGCGCAGCGCGTTCTTCCGCGCCGAGCTCATTGCGGCGCTCCGCATCCTCGACGGCGGCCACGTCGCGCCCGAGGTGATGCGGGGATCGTGGGCCGGAGCGATGGGGCAGAGCCAGT
>VGEJ01000443.1 GCA_016869335.1 Alphaproteobacteria bacterium
GGCGCGCGAAGGGGGCATGGAGTTTCTGCTGATCAACCACCCTCTCGACTGCCCGATCTGCGATCAGGGCGGCGAGTGCGATCTGCAGGATCAGGCGGTGACCTACGGCGTCGGTATCGGTCGCTACCAGGAGCACAAACGGGCGGTGGTCGACAAGGAGCTCGGGCCGCTGATCAAGACGATCATGACCCGCTGTATCCATTGCACGCGGTGCATCCGATTTGCCAATGAGATCGCCGGTGTCGAGGCCATCGGCGCCACGGGGCGCGGCGAGGACATGGAGATCGGGGGCTACATCGAGGTGGCGGTTGCCTCCGAGCTCTCGGGGAATCTGATCGACATCTGCCCCGTCGGGGCGCTGACCTCCAAGCCCTATGCCTTCAACGCGCGGTCGTGGGAGCTGCGCAAGACCGCCGCGATCGATGTCCACGACGCAGTGGGGAGTAACATCCGCATCGACGCGCGCGGGCGCGAGGTAATGCGCATCCTGCCGCGCCTGAATGAGGACATCAACGAGGAGTGGATTTCCGACCGCACGCGCTTCGCCTGCGATGGCCTGCGCCGACAACGACTGGACCGGCCCTACGTGCGGCGCAACGGCAAGCTCATGGCCGCGACCTGGAACCAAGCGTTTGCCGCGATCGCGGAGCAGATCGAGGGCGTCGCGGGCGAGCGCATCGCGGCGATCGCCGGCGATCTCGCCGACTGCGAGTCGGTGGCGGCGCTCAAGGACCTGATGGCGGCTCTCGGCTCGCCACACCTCGATTGCCGGCAGGACGGCGCGAAGCTCGGCGGCGGGGCGCGGGCGGGCTATCTCTTCAACACCACCATTGCCGGGATCGAGGCGGCCGACGCCTGCCTCCTGATCGGCACCAACCCGCGCTGGGACGCGCCGCTCGTCAACGCCCGGCTGCGCAAACGCTATCTCCAGGGCGGCTTTGACCTCGGGTTGATCGGCTCACGCTTCGATCTCACGTATTCCTACCAGCACATCGGCGCCGGCGGCGAGACGCTGAACGCGGTGGCCGCCGGCGGCCATCCCTTCGCCGAGTTGTTGCGCGCCGCGAAGCGACCCATGCTGATAGTCGGGCAGGGCGCATTGGCCCGACCCGATGGCGCGCACGTGCTCGATGGTGCGCGGCGCGTTGCCGAAGCCTGCGGCCTGGTCCGGGCCGACTGGAACGGCTTCAACGTGCTGCACACTGCGGCAGCGCGGGTTGGCGCGCTCGATCTCGGCTTTGTGCCCGGCGCGGGCGGGCGCGATGTCGCGGCGATCCTCGATGGGGCACGAAGCGGCGCCGTCTCCATCGTCTACCTGCTCGGCGCCGACGAGATCGATACCAACGCGCTCGGCCGCGCCTTCGTCATCTATCAGGGGCATCACGGCGATGCCGGCGCGCATCGGGCCGACGTGATCCTGCCGGGCGCCGCCTACACCGAGAAAAACGCGACCTACGTCAACACCGAGGGGCGAGCACAGGAATCCTGGCGCGCGGTGTTTCCTCCGGGCGATGCGCGCGAGGACTGGACCATCCTGCGCGCCCTGTCGGAACGGCTCGGCCGGACGCTGCCCTACGACAGCATCGCTGCGCTGCGCGCCCGGATGCGCGCGGCGGCGCCGGCGCTGGACGCGCTCGGTGCCGTCCAGACGGCGGCGTGGGGTGCGTTCGGCGA
>VGEJ01000444.1 GCA_016869335.1 Alphaproteobacteria bacterium
GCCACTCTTAGGGCCGAGCCCCCCCCGCCGCGTCCTGCACGGAGGCACGCCACGACCATCCTCGCCATCCAGTCCCAGGTGGTCATGGGCCACGTCGGCAACGCTGCGGCGGTCCTGCCGTTGCAGCGGCTGGGGCACGAGGTGTGGGCTGTGCCGACCGTCCTCTACTCGAATCACCCGGCGCACGGCGGCTTTCGCGGGCGAGTGAGCGGCGCCGGCGAGGTCACCGATCTCGTCGCCGGGCTCGACGAGCGGGGCGCGCTCGTCCGCTGCGCCGCCGTGCTGAGCGGATACCTGGGCAGCGCCCAGAACGGCGCCGCGGTCGGCGACGCCGTGGCGCTTGTCAAGCGGCGCAACCCGGACGCTCTCTATCTCTGCGACCCGGTGATGGGGCACGAGGGCGCCGGGTTCTTCGTGCCGGAGCCGGTCCGTCGCACCATCGCCGAGCGGCTGATTCCGGCCGCCGACATCGCCACGCCGAATCACTTCGAGCTGGCGGCGCTGGTCGGTGCGCCGCTCGAGGACCTTGGCGCGACGCTTTCCGCCTGCCGGGCACTCCGGGCGCGGGGGCCGGAAACGGTGATCTGCACCTCGGTGCCGGCGGGCGCCGATCACCTCGCGACGCTCGCGGTGTCGGGCGGAGCGGCGTGGCGAGTGGAGACCCCGCGGCTCGCCGGCGATCTGTTCGGTGCCGGCGACCTGTTCGCCGCCTTGTTCCTCGGCCACTACCTGGCGCGGCATGATCTCGGCGCCGCGCTCGGCGCCGCGATCACGAGCGCGTTCGGCGTCCTAGTCGCGACCGCGGCGACGGGCAAGCGCGAGCTTCGTCTGATCGCAGCGCAGGACGAGATCGTCCGCCCGCGCCAGACCTTCGTCGCGGTGCCGGTCGCCTGAGGGCGTGGGTCAGGGCAAAACTCGCGGCTGGAGCAAGGCGGAGAGGAGCGTGATCAGCACCACGCCGACGATGTTGTGCAGGAGGCCGGCCCACAGCATGTCGCGCATCCGCAAGTGGCCCGCGGCGTAGACGATCGCATTGGGGGGCGTCGCCACCGGGAGCATGAAAGCGCAGCTCGCGGCGAGCGTCGCCGGAACCGCGAGCACGAGTGGCGCCAGTCCGAGACCATCGGCGAGCGCGCCGACCACAGGGAGCATCGTGGCGATCAGGGCCGTGTTGCTCGCGAACTCGCTGAGCGCGACCACAAGCGTTGTGAGCGCGAGGATAAGCGCGAGCGGCGGCCAGTCGGCAAGCGTGCCGAGCCCGCCGCCGATCCAGTCGGCCAACCCGGTGCGGGCGACCGCGTCCGCCAGGCTGAGACCGCCGCCAAACAGGAGCAGCACACCCCAGGGAATGCCACGCGTGGTTGCCCAGTCGAGTAGCCTGCCCGAGGCGCCACCCGGCAGCGCGAACAACACGAGCGCACCGACGAGCGCGATGGCGGTATCAGAGACCCGGCCGAACTCGGGGGTGGCAACGAGTGGACGGATTATCCACAAGAGCGTGACGCTCGAGGCCACCGCACCGACCCGGCGTTCGGACGCGGTCCATGGCCCCAGCGCCGCGCGGGCGGCGCTGAGCGCCGCCGCGCCGCCGCGGTCTGTTCGATCCACCAGGCGGAAGGCCACGCGCGCCAGGATCCACCACGACAGCGGCAGGTAGAGGAG
>VGEJ01000445.1 GCA_016869335.1 Alphaproteobacteria bacterium
GGGCACCCAGGGCGAGCGCCAGCGCCGGGCGCTTGGGGTCGTCATAGTGGCGCAGGATCACCGCCGCCCCGCGCGGCAAGCACGCCGCCGCCGGCAGCGGATCGGGCAGGCGCAGGCTGTCGCTCAATAGTACCAGCGCGGGCAGCCGGCTCTGCCGCCGCTGTTTGAGCCGTGCCGCCAGTCTTGCTAGGGTCTGTCGTTCGCCGACCATCCGGGCGGCCGCTCCGGTGCCCTCATCCGGGCTAGCGTGGCATGACCGTAACGACGACGCCAGCCGCACCCGATGTTGCCGCCAACCTTGCGGCGGTGCTGGAGCGCATCATCCGAGCGGCGGACGGGAGCGGACGCCGGCCCGAGGACGTGACCCTGGTAGCGGTGACCAAGACCCACCCGGCGGACCACATCGTGCCCGCGCTCGCCGCCAGCCATCGGGTGTTCGGCGAGAACCGGGTCCAGGAGGCCGAGCGCAAGTGGCCCGCCCTCAAGGCGGCCTACCCGGGCACCGCGCTTCACCTCATCGGTCCGCTGCAGACCAACAAGGTGCGCGAGGCGGTCGCGCTGTTCGATGTCCTCGAGACGCTCGACCGGCCGAAGCTCGCCGAAGCGCTGGCGCGTGAGATGGACCGAGCGGGACGGCGGCCGGGGTGCTTCGTCGAGGTCAACACCGGCGAGGAGACGCAGAAGCACGGGGTGAGCCCCGCCGAGGCCGATCGCTTCATCGCGCACTGCCGCGGCATCCTGGCGTTGCCCGTCATCGGTCTGATGTGCATCCCGCCGCTTGATGACGAGCCGGCGCTGCATTTCGCGCTGCTCGCCAAGATCGCGGCGCGCAACGGCCTGACGGAGCTGAGCATGGGCATGAGCGCCGACTTCGAGATCGCGATCGCCTTCGGCGCCACGCATGTGCGCGTGGGCAGCGCCATCTTCGGCGCCCGGCCCGCCTCCGTCACGGGGTGACGCGCAACACCGTCGCCGGCGAACACTCGGAAAGGATGGCGAGCAGGTCGGACACCGCCAACGCGACGCAGCCCAGCGTCGGCGCAAAATCGGCGCGCGCGACGTGCAGAAAGACCGCGCTGCCGCGATAGGGCACGACCGGCGCGTCATTGTAGCCGAGCGTAATGATGACATCGTAGATCGTGTCGGCGCGGTAGAGCGTCTCGCAGCGTGCCCGGTAGGGCAGCTTGACGGGGCGGTTGTACATCGGGTCGGTCGGGTCGTCGCACCAGCCGTCGTCGACGGCGAGCGCGGCGACCGGGAGCACTGTTGCCGGGCGGTTGACGCGATCGGCGCGGTAATAGACCACGCGTAGCGGGTGTGCTCCGATCGGGGTGGTGCGGTCACCTTCGATCTTATGCGCGCTCAGGCCGCCCGCACCGAGCGCACACCGCAGCACGCGGCCGCGCCACGTCACGGTGCCCTCGCCGCGGACAAGGATCTCCTCCATGTCGTTCAGGGCGTGGCGCGCGTGTCGGCCGCCTGCGACGCCTTGAGCCGGGTGTCGTATGCGGCGAGAAGATGCGCGATCTCAAGGGCGGTCCGACGCCGTTCGGCGCTCGTGGCGCGGCTCTCGGCCGCGGTGGCTGCGGTCGGCGAGACCTGCGGCGGCGCGAGCGCGAGGACGTGGCGAGCGGCGGCGGGTGCGTGG
>VGEJ01000446.1 GCA_016869335.1 Alphaproteobacteria bacterium
CGATCACCGCCTCGGCATAGGGCCGCGGCCCGAACAGCGAGGCGCGCAACCCCGCCTCGTCGGCGGTCACCTGGTCCAGCAGCTTCTCGTATTCGGCCAGCTCGCGCACGAACGCCAGCAACAGGGGCGTGTCGTCCAGCACTGCCGCGCGGATGCGGCAGGGGCCGTCGTGATTCACGTCGGCCACGGCGCGCTACGCTGATACAATTCCGTTCGCCCTGAGGAGCGGCCCGAGCGCGCGAGGGCCGCGTCTCGAAGGGCGAACGGTGGCCGTTCGCGGTTCGAGACGCTGCGCGCGCTGCGCGCGGCCCTCACCACGAACGGCCAAGCGGACTGCGCAACGGTGCAGGCCATCGACTACTCCGCCGCCGTGCTCGCCGCTGGAGCGGGGTCAGCGGCCGCCGTCGCCGGGCGCGTCAGCTCCAGCGTCCTCGGCCGCCCGGGCAGGTCGAGCTCGGTCACAAGCGGCGCGGTGCGCGCGATCACCTTGCCGCGGCGGATCACCTGCAGCCGAGCGGGCTTCAGCCGGATCGCCTCGACCGGGTCGTTCGCCTGCAGCACGACCAAATCGGCATGGCAGCCCGGCGCGAGGCCATAGCCGTCGAGATGCAGCATGCGCGCGGGATTGGTCGTCACCGCCGCGAAGCAGGCGTGCATCGCGTCGAGCCCGGTCATCTGCGCCACGTGCACGCCCATATGTGCGACCTCGAGCATGTCGCCGCTGCCCAGCGAGTACCACGGGTCCATCACGCAGTCATGGCCGAACGCCACGGCAATGCCGGCGGCCAGCAGCTCCGGCACGCGCGTCATGCCGCGGCGCTTCGGATAGGTGTCGTGGCGGCCCTGGATCGTGATGTTGATCAGCGGATTGGCGATGGCGCTCACCTCGGCCTCGGCCATCAGCGGGATCAGCTTGGAGACGTAGTAGTTGTCCATCGAATGCATCGAGGTCAGGTGCGAGCCGGTCACCCGGCCGTTGAGGCCGAGGCGCCGGGTCTCGCTCGCCAGCGTCTCGATGTGGCGCGACATCGGGTCGTCCGTCTCGTCGCAATGCATGTCGACGAGCAGGCCGCGTGCGGCGGCAATCTCGCACAGCGCGCGCACCGAGGCGGCGCCGTCGGCCATGATGCGCTCGAAATGCGGAATGCCGCCGACCACCTCCACGCCCTTGTCGAGCGCCCTCTTCAGATTGGCCTCGGCACCCGGCGAGCGGTACAGCCCGTCCTGCGGGAAGGCGACGAGCTGCAGCTCCAGATAGGGCTTCACCCGGCGCTTGACCTCGAGCAGCGCATCGACCGCAAGCAGGCGGTCGTCGCAGACATCGACATGGCTGCGGATCGCCTGGATGCCCTGGGCCACCGCCATGTCGCAATAGGCGAGCGCGCGCTCGGCGATCGCCTCCTGGGTCAGCAGCGGCTTGAGCTCGCCCCACAGCGCGATGCCTTCCAGCAGGGTGCCGGAGCGGTTGAGCCGCGGCAGCCCGAGCGACAGCGTCGCGTCCATGTGGAAATGCGCATCGATGAAGGGCGGGCTGACCAGCCGGCCGCTGGCGTCGATCTCGCTGCCGGCGGCGGCCTTCAGCCGCGGCTCGACCGCGGCGATGCGCCCGCTCGCGATGCCGATGTCGATGCCGGTGCGCCCATCGGG
>VGEJ01000447.1 GCA_016869335.1 Alphaproteobacteria bacterium
CGCCGGCTCGGGCGGTGGTGCCGCCTCGGGCGCGGGCGCGGGCTCCAGCGCCTCCTGCGGTGCCGGCACTGGTGCCGGCTCGGGCTCGGGCGGTGGCTCGGCCACTGGCTCGGCCACCGACTCCGGCTCCTTCGCCACTGGTTCCGGCGGCGGTTCGGGCTTGGGCGCGGGCGGCGTCTCGACGACCGGCTGGGGTGGTGCCGTGGCCTCCTCGGCGATCGTCACGACCTCGACCGTGATCGGCACCTCGACCGGCTCGCGGGCGTTGAACAGCTCCGGTAGGCCGAAGTAGGCCAGCGCCACCAGTACGAGGTGGAGGAGGGCCGAAATGACGGCGGCGCCACGCACCCTACGGCGCCCGCCGCACGTCCGGCTGCTCGGCGATCAGGGCAACCCGGCTGAAGCCCGCCGCACTGCACAGCGCCATCACCTCCATCACGCGGCCGTAGTTCACCGACCGGTCGCCGCGCACGAAGATGCGGGCATCGGGGCGGCGCCCGGTGATCGCGATCAGCCGCGGCACGAGCTGATCGAGCGCCACGCTGGTCTCCTGCACGAAGACCTCGCCCGCGCCATCGATGGTGATCGTCAGCGGCTCGTCCTGCCCTTGCACAACCGGCGCCGCGGCCTTCGGCAGATCGACCGACACGCCAACCGTGAGCAGCGGTGCCGTGATCATGAACACCACCAGGAGCACCAGCATCACATCGACGAAGGGCGTGACGTTGATCTGGCTCATCGGGACGTAGCTCCGCCCGCGATAGAGCCGGGGCCGGGCGCTCTGAACCGGCCCGGCCATTAGAGCGAGCGCTCGTCGAGCTGGCGCGACAGGATCGCTGAGAACTCGCCGGCGAAGCTCTCCAGCCGATTCGCGTAGCGGCCGAGGTCGGAGGAGAACTTGTTGTAGGCCACGACCGCCGGGATGGCGGCGACGAGGCCCAGCGCGGTCGCGAACAGCGCCTCGGCGATGCCCGGCGCGACGACAGCGAGGCTGGTGTTCTTGGTCAGCGCGATCGACTGGAAGCTGTTCATGATGCCCCAGACGGTGCCGAACAGGCCAATGAACGGCGCCGTCGAGCCGACCGTGGCGAGGAAGCCGAGGTAGCGCTCGAGCGATTCCATCTCGCGGTTCATCGTGAGCTGCATGACCTGGCCGATGCGCGACTGCACGCCGGCACGCAGCGTCTCGCCGCCGGTCAGCCCGCGCGCCGCCGAGCGCCGCCACTCGCGCATCGCGGAGGCGAACAGGAGCGCCATCGGGCTGTCGGGCTTGGCGCCGATGCGGTCATAGAGATCCTCGAGCGAGCCGCCCGACCAGAACGCCTCTTCGAAGGCGTCGGACTGCGCGCCGAGCCGGCGCAGGCGCGTGGCCTTCTCGATGATGATCGCCCAGCACCATACCGAGGCGAGCGCCAGGACGAGCACGACCACCTTGACCACGACATCGGCCTGCAGCACCAGGCCGATCAACGACAGATCGACATCGCCGACCGAGCCTGCGAGCGACGTGGCCTCGACGGCGGCGGCAGCGGGTTCGGCGGTTTCAGTTTCCATGAGCCTCAGGCGGACAGCGGGATTGCGGCAAGGGCGGCGCGAACGGGCTCGGGCAGGCGGTGCGGGCGCCCGGCGCGATCGATGC
>VGEJ01000448.1 GCA_016869335.1 Alphaproteobacteria bacterium
GGGGAGGTGCGCGCCTTCCGCCGCGAGTACAAGGACATCATCATCAAGCCGCTGTTCGGCAACGGCGGCTCGGGCGTGTTCCACATCGACCCCGGCGACGACAATCTCAACGCGCTGCTCGAGATGTTCACCGAGCGCTCGCGCGAGCCGATCATCGTCCAGCAGTACCTGCCGGCGGTGCGTGAGGGCGACAAGCGCATCATCCTGGTCGATGGCGAGGTCAAGGGCTGCGTCAACCGGGTGCCGCCGCCCAGCGATGTGCGCGCCAACCTGCACGTCGGGGCGACCCCGCTGAAGGCTGCGCTGACCGAGCGCGATCGCGAGATCTGCGCGGCGATCGGCCCCATCCTCAAGCGCAACGGCCTGATCTTCGTCGGCATCGACGTGATCGGCGGCTATCTCACCGAGATCAACGTGACCTCGCCGACCGGGATCCAGGAGATCAACCGCTTCGATGGCGTGAAGATCGAGGCCGACATCTGGAGCGTGATCGAGGCGCGCCATCGCCTGCGCCACCCGGCGCCCCCGACCTGGACGCCACCCGAGCGGCCACCATGCTGATCGCGAGCCCGATTGCCAATGCGCTGCATCTCCTCGCCGCCATCGTGTGGGTAGGCGGGATGTTCTTCGCCTATCTCGCGGCGCGCCCGGCGGCGACGGCGCTGGCGCCGGCCGAGCGCTTTCCGCTGTGGGCGCGGCTCTTCGCCCGGTTCTTCCCGTGGGTGTGGCTCGCCATCGCGCTGCTCCTGGCCACCGGGTTCTGGATGATCTTCGCCGATTTCGGCGGCTTTGCCGCGGTCGGCGTGCACGTGCACCTGATGCTTGGCCTCGGCATCGTAATGATGCTGCTCTACGGCCACATGTTCTTCGCGCCCTACCGCCGCTTCCGCGCCGCCGTCGGCGCCGCCGACTGGGTCGCCGCCGGCACCCAGCTCGGCCAGATCCGCCGCATCTTCGCCATCAACCTGGCCCTCGGGCTCATCACGGCGGGGCTCGGCAACACCGGCTGGCACTGGGCCTGAGCGGTTGCAAGCGGCAATGCCCAGTGCCGGAGGACCGGCGCCCACCGCGCGCCCTTCGAGACGCGCGCCTCGCGCTCTCCTCAGGGCGAGGGTTTCACAAGGGTCTCCACCGCCATGGTGAGGACGTCGCGCAGCGACCGTCTCGAATCATGAGGCGCTCCCCGGCCGAGGCGCCAGGCAGGTAGTCTCGCGTCGAACCATGGTGTCGGCGTAAGGTCGGGTCATGGTCGCGCGGGTCAACACGGTCGCGTTCCAGGGCATCGAGGTGATCGATGTCGATGTCCAGGTCCAGACCGCGGCGGGTCTGCCCTCGTTCACCGTCGTGGGGCTACCCGACAAGGCGGTTGGCGAGTCGCGCGAGCGGGTGCGCGCCGCCCTGTTCGCGCTCGGCCTCGCGCTGCCGCCCAAGCGCATCACCGTCAACCTCGCGCCGGCTGACGTGCTCAAGGAGGGGAGCCACTTCGACCTCCCCATCGCGCTCGGCCTCCTGGCCGCGATGGAGGTGCTGCTGGCCGAGGAGCTTGCCGGCTACTCGGCGCTCGGCGAACTCGCGCTCGATGGCGCGCTCGCCCCGGTCGCCGGCGTCCTGCCGGCGGCGCTG
>VGEJ01000449.1 GCA_016869335.1 Alphaproteobacteria bacterium
GCCGCCAGCACGATCTGCCAGTCCCGCTCCGTCAGCCGTGTCAGCATCGCCGGTCCTCCGCAAACCGGCCTCCTATGAATCATCGATCCGGCGATTTGAGAATCCTCAACCTCTCATCTCCACAGACTCCGTCCACACGGCCTAGAATGATAAATTGTCACAACGAGTTCAGCAAAAAACGGACGGGCCGCCGGAAGTGGCCCGCAGGTATCAAACCGGTCGACCTATTCGGCCGCCAATGCCGGCAATCGGAACATGTCTGAATTACGGTGACAGTGCACTTTACTCGCCAGTCACCTGCACCGTCGCGACGGTGAACAGGCAGGTAACGCTTCCGCCCGAACCCTTGACCACAAGAAAGCCGCGCCGGTCACCCTCTCCGCCCTCGGGGGCGGAGAGGGCAGGGAGAGGTGGGGTGTCGGTGGCACGCGTGGTGCCGACGCCCTCGCCCTTCGAGACGCCACCCTTCGGGTGGCTCCTCAGGGTGAGGGCGTGGGAATTGTCGTGTTCACTCAGGCAGCGAGGGCCTCATCCTGAGGAGCCGGGGCAAGCCCGGTGTCTCGACCTTCCTGCGCCCGCCGAAGCGGGCTCCGCGAAGGCGGGAGGACGAGGCTCGGCAGACCGGGCGAGGCCCGGCCGCCGTCCCTGCCTCAGTTGCCGCCCTCGGCGGCCGGCAGGGCCGGGGCCACGGTCTCTTCGGTGACGCGTTCGGCGGCACCGGTTTCCGGCACCAGGATGTTGCCCTGCTTGCGGCCGGTGGTGCGCTCGGTGATGCGCGCCGACTTGCCGCGGCGGCCGCGCAGGTAATAGAGCTTGGCGCGCCGCACCTTGCCGCGCCGCACCACCTCGATCGACTCGACGCGCGGGCTGAACAGCGGGAAGACGCGCTCGACGCCCTCGCCGTAGCTGATCTTGCGCACGGTGAAGGACGAGTTGATGCCGGCGTTGGCGCGCGCGATGCACACGCCCTCATAGGCCTGCACGCGCTCGCGGGTGCCCTCGACCACGCGCACGTTGACGCGCAGCGTGTCGCCGGGGCTGAAATCCGGCACCGTGCGGCTGGCCATGAGCTTCGACAGCTCGCGCGCCTCGAATTGCTCCAGCGTGTTCATTGCTCACTTCCTCGCCGCCGCGTCGCCGGCACCGCCGGCGCGCCTGATCCACAGATCCGGCCGCCGCTCGCGCGTCGCCCGTTCGGCCTCCGCCCGCCGCCACTCGGCGATGCGCGCGTGATAGCCCGACAGCAGGATTTCGGGCACCCGCCGTTCGCCGCCGGCGCGGTCTGTCCAGACCGCCGGCCGCGTGAAGTGCGGATACTCGAGCAGGCCCTGCTCGAAACTTTCCTCGACCAGCGACTCCTCCCGGCCGATCACGCCCGGCAGCAGCCGCACAACCGCGTCGATCAGCGCCAGCGCGGCGATCTCGCCGCCCGACAGCACGTAATCGCCGAGGCTGATCTCCTCGACCGACCAAGCGTCGAGAACCCGCTGGTCGATACCCTCGTAGCGGCCGCACAGCAGCACCACACCGGGGGATGCCGCGAGGCCACGCACGCGCGCCTGGTCGAGAGGCCAGCCGCGCGGGGTCAGATAGACGATCGGCCGCGGTCGGTCAACGTCGCG
>VGEJ01000450.1 GCA_016869335.1 Alphaproteobacteria bacterium
TGTCGCCGGATCGTGGATGATGCCGCGGTTGCCGGTGAAGAGGCCGCGCGCCGGATGAGCGACGATCTCGCCGAAGGGCGTGACGCGGTTCTCCAGCGGCACTTACGCCTAGCCCGGATATCTCACCGTAGGAGGTGCATCGAGGAGTCGAATCGCGGAAAGTAGTTTTGCAAAGAACAACTTCCGCCGCTTCGAAGGAGCTCCCCGATGCCGACAGAGTGTAGCGCGCCGCTGTTTGATTTTGGAACGGTGGAGGGGCGCCGGATCGAGGCGTCGTTCGACGGCGGGCGGGTGAGCTCGGACGCCGGGGCGGTCCTGCTGGGCCGGGTCGATCGGGCACTGGGCCTGGTTGACCGGTTCGCGGCGTGCTTCGTGGATGGGCGTAATGCTGCGCTGATCGAGCACGCGGTGACGACGCTGGTCCGGCAGCGGGTCTATGCGATCGCGCTGGGCTACGAGGACCTGAACGACCACGACAGCTTGCGCCATGATCCGGTTTTGGCGGCGGTGAACGGGAAGCTGACGGCGGGTCGGGATGACTGCGCGGCGCTGGCGGGGAAGTCGACGCTGAACCGGCTGGAGCTGACGCGCGGCGAGGCGCTGACGCGCTATCACAAGATCGGGCACGACACCGGCGCGATCGAGCGTCTGTTCGTCGACGTGTTCATTGCGGCGCATGAGCGGGCCCCTGCGGAGATCGTGCTCGATCTGGATGCGACGGACGATCCGCTGCACGGGAGCCAGGAGGGGCGATTTTTCCATGGCTTCTACGGCGGCTACTGCTACCTGCCGCTGTACGTGTTCTGCGGCGACCATCTGCTGGTGGCGAAGCTTCGGCGCTCGAACATCGATGCGAGCGCAGGGGCGGTGGAGGAGATGACGCGGGTGGTGGGTCAGATCCGGCAGGCGTGGCCGGGGACGCGCATCGTGCTGCGGGCGGATTCGGGCTTTGCGCGCGAGGCGCTGATGGGGTGGTGCGAAGCGAACGCGGTGGACTACGTGTTCGGTCTGGCGCGCAACGCGCGGCTGGTGGAGACGATCACGGCCGAGCTGGCGGCGGCGGCCGAGGCTGCGGCGGCGAGTGGCCAGCCGGCACGGCGGTTCAAGGAGCTGCGCTACCGCACGCTGGACAGCTGGAGCTGCGAGCGCCGGGTGGTGGCCAAGGCGGAGGTGACGCGTGGCGCGGAGAACCCGCGCTTCGTGGTGACGTCGCTGGCGCTTGAGCGCCATGACGCGCGCGCGCTCTACGAGGACCTCTACTGCGCGCGCGGCGAGATGGAGAACAAGATCAAGGAGTGCCAGCTCGACCTGTTCGCCGACCGGACCTCGGCGGCGACGATGCGGGCCAATCAGCTGCGGCTGTGGTTTGCCTCGCTGGCCCATGTGCTGGTGGCAGCCTTGCGCCGGCGCGCGCTGGCGGCGACCAGCCTGGCGCGGGCGACTTGCGGCACGATCCGGCTCAAGCTCTTGAAGATCGGCGCGCTGGTGCGCCTCAGCGTGCGCCGGGTGCGCTTGGCGATGGCCTCGGGCCATCCCCATCAGCGCGACTGGGCGATCGCCTACGTAGCGCTGGGCGGCGTCGCGCGCTGACCGACCCGGCCAGC
>VGEJ01000451.1 GCA_016869335.1 Alphaproteobacteria bacterium
GACTTCGAAGAGGTCAGCGAAGAGCGCAAGAACGAAGAGCGCAAGAACCGCTCGGCATAAGTCCAGTGGAACGCGGCGGGCACGCGGCCGGCCCCGGACCGGCCGCGGCGCCCACGGGGGCGCGTGAGATGCACGGATGAGCAAGCGCGACTACTACGACGTGCTCGGGATCGAGCGCCGGGCGTCCAAGGACGACCTCAAGAAGGCCTACCGCGCGCTGGCCATGAAGTTCCACCCCGACCGCAACCCCGGCAACCCGGACGCCGAGCAGAAGTTCAAGGAAATCAACGAGGCCTACGACGTCCTCAACGACGCCGAGAAGCGCGCCGCGTACGACCGGTTCGGCCATGCCGCCTTCGATGGCGGCGGTGGGCGCCAGCAGGCCGGCGGCTTCGACTTCGGCACCACGTTCTCCGACGTGTTCGACGATCTGTTCGGCGAGTTCACGGGCGGCCGGCGCCAGGGCTCGGGCCGCACGCGCGGCGCCGACCTCCGCTACAACCTCGAGATCAGCCTCGAGGACGCCTTCGCCGGCAAGAAGACCCAGATCCGCGTCCCCGCCTCGGTCGGCTGCGCGGAGTGCCGCGGCACCGGCGCCGAGGGCGATGCGCAGGCCGTGACCTGCCGCACCTGCAACGGCCACGGCAAGGTGCGCGCCCAGCAGGGCTTCTTCACGATCGAGCGCACCTGCCCCGCGTGCCAGGGGGTGGGCCGGCTGATCGAGCGGCCGTGCCGCGCCTGCGGCGGCGCCGGCAGGGTGCAGCGCGAGAGGACGCTGGCGGTGCAGATACCGCCCGGCGTCGAGGAGGGCACCCGCATTCGGCTCTCGGGCGAGGGCGAGGCCGGCTTCCGCAGCGGGCCGCCCGGCGATCTCTACATCTTCCTGTCGGTCGCACCGCACCGCATCTTCCAGCGCGAGGGCTCGCACATCTATTGCCGCGTACCGATGCCGATGACCACCGCCGCGCTCGGCGGCACCATCGAGGTGCCGACGATCGAAGGCAGCCGCACCCGCGTCACGATCCCACCGGGCACCCAGACCGGCAAGCAGTTCCGCCTGACCGGCAAGGGCATGCCGGTGCTGCGCGGCCAGGGGCTCGGCGACATGTTCGTACAGGCGGTGGTCGAGACGCCGGTCAACCTGACCAAGCGCCAGAAGGAGCTCTTGAAGGAGTTCGAGAAGGACGGCGGCAGCCGCACCAGCCCGGAGTCGGAGGGCTTCTTTGCCCGCGTCCGCGAGCTGTGGGAAGATCTCCGCGAGTGATCCGGGAGGCGCCATGAGCGCGCTCGCCGTTGGCGTCGCCGGAGCGGCCGGGCGCATGGGCCAGACGCTGGTACGCCTGATCGCGGCGAGTGCCGAGCTGCGTCTGGTCGCGGCGAGCGAGGCGCGGGGCAATGCCGCGCTCGGCCGCGATGCCGGCGAGGTGGCCGGGGCCGGGACGCTCGGCGTGCCGATCCAGGCCGATGTCGCGGCGCTGTTCGCGGCGGCCGAAGCGGTGCTCGACTTCACCACCCCGGCGGCGGCGCTGGCGCACACGGAAGCGGCGGCCCGGGCGCGCCGCATCCTGGTGCTCGGC
>VGEJ01000452.1 GCA_016869335.1 Alphaproteobacteria bacterium
GGCCAGTTGGAGCGCGAACTGGAGCGCGAAGACTGGCTGGTGGTGCCGGCGGACCCGGCGCTGGTGTTCGGAGACGAGCCCGAGCGGCTATGGGAGCGCGCGGTGGCGCGCGCCCGCGTGCCGCTGTAGCGACCGCTCCCCGCCTGTCCTCCCCTCGGACGCCGAGGGAAGGAACGCTCACCGACGGCTTACGGGTGGGCTCGGCAACCGATCCCGGGCGAAAACCCGCGGAATCGGTGCTTGGCCGTGCTCAGGCCTGCTTGGCGGCGATGACGCTGCGGCGGATGGCGCGCGTCTTGCGGAAGCGGTCCTCGAGCCGGTCGGCCTCGCCCCAGCGGATGGCGCGCTGCAACGCCGTCAGGTCCTCGGTGAAGCGGCCCAGCATCTCGAGCACCGCGTCGCGGTTGTTGAGGAAGATGTCGCGCCACATGATCGGGTCCGAGGCCGCGATGCGGGTGAAATCGCGAAAACCGCTGGCCGAGAACTTGATCACCTCGGCTTGCGTCTGCTGGGCGAGATCGGTCGCCGTGCCGACGATGGTGTAGGCGATCAGGTGCGGCAGGTGCGAGGTGATCGCCAGCACGTGGTCGTGGTGGTTGGCGTCCATCACCTCGACCAGGCTGCCGCAGGCCTCCCAAAGCGTGCGCACGCGCGCGACCGCGCCCTCGTCGGTGCCGGCGGGCGGCGTCAGGATGCACCAGCGGCCCTCGAACAGCTCGGGAAAGCCCGATTCCGGGCCCGAATGCTCGGTGCCGGCGACCGGATGGCCGGGCACGAAGTGGACGCCGGCCGGCACGTGGGGCGCCACGTCGCGGATCACGCAGCGCTTGGCCGAGCCGACGTCGGTGACGATGGCGCCCGGCTTCAGCGCCGGGCCGATCTTCTCGGCCAAGGCCGCGTTGGCGCCCAAGGGCGCGCACAGCACGACGAGGTCCGCCCCCGCCGCCGCCGCCGCCGGGTCGAGGGAGGTTTCCTCGGCCAACGCGAGCTCGCGCACCTTGGCGAGCGTCGCTTCGGTGCGGGCCGAAACCGCGATCGTGCGAACGAGCCCGTCGCGGCGCATGCGCCTGGCGAGCGAAGAGCCGATCAGCCCGATGCCGATCAGCGCGACGCGCTCGAAGAGGGGGGAAGCGGTGGCCGCCATGGATTACCTCATGAACGTGGACAGCGCCTCGGCCGCCGCCCGCACCTCGTCCTCGCGGCCGATGGTGATGCGGAGCGCGTCGGGCAAGCCGTAGGCACGCACGCGCCGCGCGATGATGCCCTGGGATTTGAGGTGCGCGTCGGCCTTCTCGACCGCGTGCGGGCCGTCGGGCGGAAAGTGGACGAGCACGAAGTTGCAGACGCTGCGTCCGACCTTGAGCCCCGCGCCCTCGAGCCGCTGGGCGAGCCAGGCCCGCCAGCGGGCGTTGTGCCGTCGGCCCTCGGCGACGAACGCCTGGTCCTCGACCGCGGCGGCCGCCGCCGCCTGGGCGGGGCCCGAGACGGCGAAGGGACTGCGCAGCCGGTTGAGCACGTCGCAGATCTCGGCCGGCGCGTAGCTCCAGCCGATGCGCAT
>VGEJ01000453.1 GCA_016869335.1 Alphaproteobacteria bacterium
CGCATCGTCGATCTTGGCCTCATTCAGGTGCCCGAGGGGCGGCGCGTGTTTCCCAACCTGTCGGTGCGCGAAAATCTGGAACTGGGCAGTTACCGGCGTGGCAAGGCGGCCCGCGCGCGCAATCTCGAGCGCGTGCTGCGCATCTTTCCCCGGCTGAGGGAGCGCTTCGGCCAAACAGCCGTCACGCTCTCCGGCGGCGAGCAGCAGATGCTCGCCATCGGCCGCGGGCTGATGTCCGAGCCCAGGCTGCTCATCCTGGACGAGCCTTCCCTCGGCCTGTCCCCGATCCTGGTGGACGAGATGTTCGGGCTGATCGGCGAGCTGAACGGCGAAGGCCTCTCCATCCTGCTCATCGAGCAGAACGCGGTGCAGTCGCTGGAGGCAGCGGACCGCACCTACATCATCGAGCACGGCGTGGTCGCTCTATCCGGGCCGGCGGCGGAACTGGCCGGCAGCCCGGATCTCCGGGCGCGCTATCTCGGCCTGTAGGAAGTCCAATGGAGCTTTCCGGCAGGCGGATTCTGGTCACCTGCGCTGAAAGTGGAATCGGCCTCGCCACTGCGCGCGTACTGGCGCGCGAGGGGGCGCGTCTCGCGTGCGTGATCCTGGAGGAATCGCAGCGCCCGGCGCTTGCCCAGGGGGTGCCCCAGGCCGCCGTGCTGGCCCAGGATTTACGCGACCGTG
Organism: Alphaproteobacteria bacterium; assembly: GCA_016869335.1. Taxonomy (GTDB): domain Bacteria; phylum Pseudomonadota; class Alphaproteobacteria; order VGEJ01; family VGEJ01; genus VGEJ01. The sequence continues at coordinate 685 of VGEJ01000453.1, forward strand.
ATGCCACTCATCTGCTCCTGGCGCTGGCTGGCGCGCAACTCGGAGGGCTGGACGCAGTCGCCTGCTGTGCCGGAATCTTCGTGCAGAAGAGCGGCGTCGAGACCACCGACGACGAGTGGCTGCGCACCATGGACCTCAACCTGACATCGACCTTCGTGCTGTGCCGCGCCGCCGCCCAGCACATGCTGGCCGCAGGCAGCAAGGGCTCGATCGTCGTGATCAGCAGCCAGATCGGCCTGGTCGGTCATCCGCGCGGCGCGGCGTACGCAGCCCCCAAGGCGGGGCTGAACGGCCTGGTCCGCTCGCTCGCGCTTGAACTTGCCACACGCGCCATTCGCGTCAACGCAGTCGGCCCCGGGCCCATCGTCACGCCCATGACCGCGGCCGCGCGCGCCGACGCGGTACTTCGCGAGGCGCTGATCGAATCGATTCCGATGCGGCGCCTTGGCGAGGTGGGCGAGGTGGCCGAGGCAGTCAGTTTCCTGCTTTCCGAACGCGCCTCCTTCGTTACGGGGCAAATCGTGTGCGTCGACGGCGGATTCACCGCCCCATAGCCGGGTTGCCATGCCGCCGCACGCCGAGCGCGTCGACTACTCACCGATCACCGCGCGGCCTCGCCTCGCCTGGCCAGGCGGCGCGCGGCTCGCGATCTGGGTCGCGCCGAACATCGAGCACTACGAATACCTCCCGGCGAAGACCCGCGTGCGCGACCCATGGCCGCGGCAGCCGCATCCCGACGTGCTGAACTACGGCGTCCGCGACTACGGCAACCGCGTCGGCTTCTGGCGAACGCTCGAAGTGCTCGACCGGCATGAAGTGCGCTGTACCGCGTCGCTCTCGCTCGCGGTGCTGGAGATGTACCCCGAA
>VGEJ01000454.1 GCA_016869335.1 Alphaproteobacteria bacterium
AGTGAGGAGTGCTGCCAGTGGAGACATGGGGTGAGGTGCGCAGGCGCACCGCGTCGAGGGCGTGTCCCAGCGCGCGATCGCAGCGGCCATCGCCTCGCGCCAGAGCGCCCGGAACCGCTCGGGCGCGCCCTCGAGGTCCATCAGGATCCTCCTCAAGCGCGCACGGAAATGGGTCTTATCGTGCACTGATTCTGGGGCCGGCGCGGCACCGCATATAATCGCCCCACTCCGGACACCGGATCATGTCCGGCGCACGAGGTGTCGATCGCGTGGGGATGTTGCGACCACGGGGCGGACTCGGGCGAGGTCTCGGCGCGCTCTTGCCTTCGACGGGCAGCGGGCTGACTGAGCTCGATCTGGACGCGATCGTTCGAAACCCGCGCCAGCCACGCCAGCACATCGACCCGGCGCAACTCGAGGAGCTGGCCGCCTCGATCCGCGCCCACGGCGTCCTTCAGCCACTCGTCGTGCGCGAGCTGAGTGGCGGTCAACGCCGATACGAGCTGATCGCGGGCGAGCGCCGCTGGCACGCGTCCCGGCTCGCTGGCCTGACGCGGGTGCCAGCCGTCGTGAAGGACGTGACGCCCCAGGCAACGCTCGAGCTCGCGCTCGTAGAGAATATTCAGCGCGCCGACCTGAGCCCGCTTGAGGAAGCGGTCGCCTACCGCCAGCTGATCGACGAATTTGGACTCACACACGAGACGCTGGCCGCGCGGCTGGGCAAGAACCGAGTCACCGTCACGAACACCCTGCGGCTGCTGGGCCTGCCCGAGAGCGTAAAGTTCTCGCTGGCGTCCGGGGAGATCACGGAGGGGCACGCCCGCGCGCTGATCGCTTTACCGGACGACGAGGCGCGGGTGCTGGCGCTCCGGCAGGTCCGGAACCTGCGGCTCTCTGTTCGGCAGACCGAGGAGATCGTGCGACGCTGGGGCGAACAGCCAACCGAGCGCGCGGTCCGGGTGGCGCGTCGGCCTGAGGCCGTCGGCACGATGGAGACGCGAGCGCTCGAGGAGCAGTTCCGGGCCGCCCTCGGCACGAAGGTCAGCCTTAGCCGCTCGCGCCGCGGGGGTAAGCTGACAATCCATTTCTACTCCGACGAGGAACTGCAGGGGCTCTACGAGTTGCTCGTCGCGGGTCGCTAGTTTCACGTTTTACAAGGGACAGTTGTTAGGTTGTCAGAGCGGCCGCGACTCGTGATCATCGGCGGCGCACCCGGCGTCGGCAAGAGCACACTCGGCCGCCGACTGGCCCGCGAGCTGGAGCTCCCGTCCCTCTCAAAGGACGGCTTCATGGAGGCGCTTTACGACGCCGTCCGTCCGTCCAACCGCGCGGCCGCCAAAACGCAAGGCTCCCCCGCGTACCACGTGATGTACCACGCCCTCACCTGTCTGCTGGATTCGGGGATCGGGGCGATGCTCGAGAGCAACTTCGTCCGCGGACGCTCGGAGCCCGACCTTCGGCCCTTTCTAGCCTGCTCTGCTCGACCACGCCCGCCATGGCCGGGCAGCGCTACGCGGAGCGCGCCGTGAGCGGCGAGCGGCATTGGG